>JBJENT010000071.1:0-19448 GCA_051880335.1 Lachnospiraceae bacterium | reverse complement strand
GAGTTTCCGCTGCTGCCGGTTCTGTTGCTGGTGCTGCTTTTGGTGCTTCTGCTACTGCCGGCTCTGCTGCCCTTGGTGATTCCGCTGCCGCTGCTTTTGGTGCTTCTGCTGTCGGTGCTGCCGCTTTTGGTGTTTCTGCTTTCAGCACCTCTGCTTTTGCTCCAAACTGTTTTCTGACCATGGCAACTGCATCGTCGTCCAGTGCACTTTGTGCTGCTTTTACTTCTATGCCATTACCTGCCAGATATGTAATGACATCTTTGCTCAATATATCTAATTCTTTCGCAAGTTCATGTACTTTCATTTTTGCCATGCTTACTACTACCTCCGCTTTCTCTTAACCAAAATGTTTCTGAATGGATGTGGCAAATCCCTGATCCGTCACTGCCAGGGAAGCTCTTTCATCCTTCCCTATCATGTGTCCCAGTGTATCCTTCTCGCCATATACCTGATACGGTATCTTACGATATATACACATGTCTGAGAAATGCTTTTTCGTATTATCTGATGCGTCTTCAGCGATGATCACCAAAAAAGCTTTTCCATCCTTTATTGCTTTTTCTACTGCAAATTCTCCGCTGACCACTTTACCTGCCTTTGTAGCAAGGCCAATCATTGAGTGTACTTTATTCATCCTGAATATCCTCAAACTCTCTGGTGATCGTGTCATATACTTCCTGAGGAATCTTCATCTGAAAAGACCGTTCCAGGCCTTTCGATTTGATAGCCTTCTGCAGGCATTCCCTGGAATAACATAAATATGCACCACGGCCATTTTTCTTTCCTGTGGTATCCAGTGAAATTTCACCTTCTGCATTTTTTAAAACACGCATCATTTCTTTTTTACTTTTCATCTCTCCACAGCCAATACACTGTCTCATGGGGATTTTTTTTGCCATACTGATTGTTCACCTCTTACTCTTCTGAAGACTCTTCATATTCCTCTTCATACTCTTCGTCATACTCTTCTTCATATTCTTCATCTAAATAGTCTTCGTAACGGAAGCCAGGAGCATCTTTTGCCTGAGTTTCAGATTTGATATCAATCTTATAATTGGTAAGTTTTGCTGCAAGTCTTGCATTTTGACCTTCTTTACCGATGGCAAGGGAAAGCTGGAAATCAGGAACTACTACGTTGGCTGTTCTTTCTTCCGGATCTGCAAATACTGCTACGATCTTTGCCGGTGATAAAGCATTCTGAATGAAGTTACCCGGATTTTCATCCCATTCCACAATGTCGATCTTTTCATTCTTCAGTTCATCTACTACTGCATTGACACGGGCACCGTTCTGCCCTACACAGGCACCAACCGGATCCACTGCAGGGTCGTTGGAACGAACTGCCATTTTCGTTCTGCTGCCTGCCTCACGGGCAATGCTCATAATCTCAACGGTACCATCTTTGATTTCTGTTACTTCTGCTTCAAAAAGACGTTTTACCAGTTCCGGATGGGTCCTGCTTACCAGAATTCTTGGACCTTTTGTTGTATTGGAAACCTGCAGGATATATACTTTAATACGTTCGGTTGGTTTGAAGGTTTCTCCCGGAACCATTTCTTTTTCATTCAAAAGAGCATCTGCTTTACCCAGATTGATACTGATATTTCTTCCTACATATCTCTGTACGATACCGGTAACTACTTCTTTTTCTTTTTCATAATACAGATTGTAAACAGAACTTCTTTCTTCTTCTCTTATCTTCTGTAAAATAACGTTCTTTGCATTCTGTGTAGCAATACGTCCAAAATCCTTGGAATTTACTTCCACGCGGATCACATCACCTGCAACAGCTGTTTTGGTAATCTCCTGTGCATCTGTCAGAGAAATCTGAAGGCATTCATCCTCCACTTCTTCCTCTGTCTCTACCACAGTTTTTTCATAATAACAGTGGAAATCACCGGTTTCCCTATCCATTTCCACTACCACATTATCTGCCTTACCAAAGTGATTCTTGCATGCTGTCAATAAAGAATTTTCAATCGCTTCAAACAGTGTATCCTTACTGATTTCTTTTTCCTTTTCCAAAATATCCAGTGCCTGTAATAATTCCTTGTTCATTTTTCCTTTATCCTCCTAAAATATCTATTCTTTATTAAAAATCAAATGCAAGTCTGATCAGTGCAACATCTCCTCTTGCAAATGTCATTTTCTTCACGTCACCCTGCTTCTCTGTCTCTTCCAGGGAAATTGTTATACTTTCCGAATCAAATTTCTCCAGCACTCCGGAAAACTCTTTTTGCTTTTCAATGGGTTTATAGGTCTTAATCTCTACCTTCTGACCAATGCTCTTTTCCAGATGCTTATCTTTTTTTAAGGTTCGGCCCAGTCCCGGAGAACTAACCTCCAAAATATAGGCATCTTCGATGAAATCCTCCTGGTCCATCACCTCAGAAACTGCTCTGCTTACCTTTTCACAATCATCGATGGTAACCCCACCTTCTTTGTCGATGTAAGCTCTAAGGTACCAGTCTGTACCTTCTTTTACATACTCCACATCATAGATCTGAACGCCGATTTTTTCTGTGATCGGCATCAGAATCTGTTCAAATTTTGCTTCATAAGTGTCTCTCTTTGACATGCACACCTCCACAACATAAAAGAGTGGACTTGCTAGCCCACTCTTTCAATAAATCGTATTAACATATATAAATTAGCACTTTTCCATCCAAAATGCAAGGGATTTTTGCAATTTGTTTTAGAAAAGACTCACATGCCCGCGCTATCGCGCTCTTTGTCTGACTTCGTCAGACGCATGTTCGTTAACGAGCGTAAAAAACCAAATGCCTGCTTTCGCAGGCGCTTGGTTTTTTCTGCGCTCGTTACATCATACCGCCCATGCCGCCTGCCGGCATAGCAGGAACTTCTTCTTTGATATTTGCCACTGCAGATTCTGTTGTCAGGAATGTGCTTGCAACAGAAGTAGCATTCTGCAGAGCTGATCTGGTTACTTTTGCAGGATCCAGAATACCAGCTTCAATCATATTGACATATTTATCTTTCAAAGCATCGTAACCATTACCAGGTTCTGCTTCGTATACTTTATTGATGATAACAGATCCTTCCAGACCTGCATTTGCAGCGATATGGAACAGAGGTGCTTCCAATGCCTTTAATACGATTTCTGCACCTGTCTTCTCATCACCGGAAAGGGATGCAGCCAGATCGGCTACTTTCTTGGATGCATGGATATATGCAGATCCACCACCTGCAATAACACCTTCTTCTACTGCTGCTCTGGTAGCGTTCAAAGCATCTTCCATACGAAGTTTTGCTTCTTTCATTTCGATTTCTGTAGCAGCACCTACACGGATTACTGCAACACCACCGGAAAGTTTTGCAAGTCTTTCCTGTAATTTTTCTTTATCAAAATCAGAAGTTGTTTCCTCAATCTGACCTTTGATCTGGCTGATTCTGGAGCTGATTGCAGCCTTATCACCACAGCCATCTACGATTACTGTATTTTCTTTCTGAACCTTAACGGATTTTGCCCGGCCAAGCATGTTAATAGTAGCATCTTTCAATTCCAGTCCCAGATCAGAACTGATTACCTGACCGCCTGTCAGAATCGCGATATCTTCCAGCATAGCTTTTCTTCTGTCACCATAACCAGGAGCTTTTACTGCTACAACATTGAATGTACCACGAAGTTTATTTACGATTAATGTAGTTAAAGCTTCGCCTTCTACATCTTCTGCAATAATCAAAAGCTTTGCACCGGACTGTACGATCTGTTCCAGAATCGGAAGGATCTCCTGAATATTGCTGATCTTCTTATCTGTGATCAGGATATACGGATCATCCAGTACTGCTTCCATCTTATCCATATCAGAGCACATATAAGCGGAAATGTATCCACGGTCGAACTGCATACCTTCTACCAGATCCAGTTCTGTCTGCATGGTCTTGGATTCTTCGATGGTGATGACGCCATCCTGGGAAACCTTTTCCATAGCATCTGCAACCATGTTACCTACTTCTTCATCTCCTGCAGAGATAGCAGCAACTTTCGCAATCTGATCTTTGCCTTTTACTTTCTGGCTCATCTCTTTAATTGCATCTACTGCTACATCAGTGGCTTTTTTCATACCTTTTCTTAAAATGATTGGGTTAGCGCCTGCTGCCAGGTTCTTCATACCTGCATTGATCATAGCCTGTGCAAGAACAGTAGCTGTGGTTGTGCCATCACCGGCTGCATCATTTGTCTTGGTTGCAACTTCTTTTACCAGCTGTGCACCCATATTTTCAAAAGCATCTTCCAATTCGATTTCTTTTGCGATGGTAACACCATCATTTGTGATAAGTGGTGCACCATATGACTTATCCAGAACTACGTTACGTCCTTTCGGTCCCAATGTAACTCTTACCGTATCTGCTAATTTATTGACACCTGCTTCCAATGCCTGACGTGCTTCTGCACCATATTTAATTTCTTTTGCCATAATAAATCATCCTTTCTATCTATGTCACTTTCTTTTATAATCTGCCATTATTATTTAATTACAGCAAGAATGTCTTCCTGTTTTACAATAATGAATTTATCATCATCCAGTTTTACTTCGGTTCCGGAATATTTGGAGAAGATGATCTTGTCACCAACTTCTACTTCCATTTTTACATCTTCTGTGCCAGGTCCAACCGCAATGACTTCTGCCTGCTGTGGTTTCTCTTTTTCCTGTCCCGGTAAAACGATACCGGATTTTGTCGTCTCTTCTGCGATCAACTGTTTTAATACAACTCTGTCACCTAATGGTACTAACTTCATAAAAATGCCTCCTTATCCTTACGAAAAACTTTTCTTTTAGTTTCCGTACTTATCATTCTTTTTATTAGCACTCCTTTAATTTGAGTGCTAACAACTAAGTCATATATTAGTTTTCTTACCATTTATTTGCAACTCAAAATAACTATTATTTTCTTTTTATTTCCTCGTTTTTTCTCTCATTTTCTCTTGTTTTCTTTATTTTTCATTTTTTTCACAACTTTATATGATTTAATAATTTGTTTATAAACGTAATTTTGTAATAGAGCTTTTTCCCATTTCTTCTTTTTTTATACATCCATGCATATATTGAATTATATTATAAAAAAGGATTTTTCATGCTTTATGTCTTCGTCTTTCCGTTCCTTTCACAATCCTCTTCTAAATAGAATCGGTCAAAGCAAAATTCTGTCCGGTGCACTGATTCTTACCATGGCCGGCTTTCTGTCCAAGTGCATCGGTTTTCTATTCCGTATCTTTCTGTCCAGAACATTCGGAGCGGAAAACATCGGTATCTATCAGTTGGTTTCTCCGGTCATGGCCATCGCATATGCACTTAGTGTTTCCGGAATTCAGACCGCCATTTCCAAGTTGACTGCCACCCTGACCGCAGATAAGAACAGCCCCTTTCAAGATTCCTATACAGTACTTGCCATCGGTCTGTTTCTTTCCTTATTCACATCCATCTTAATTTCTTTTGTCGTTTACGGTAATGCATCCTATCTGGCATCCCACTACCTGAAAGAGGTCCGAACTGCGCCGCTGCTACGTGTTCTGGCATTTTCTTTTCCTGTTTCTGCGATCCACAGCTGCATCACCGGATATTTTCTTGGTCTGAAAAAAGCTTCTTTCCCGGCAGTCAGCCAGCTGATTGAGCAATGTATACGTGTTGCCAGTATCATCTTACTGTGTCACTATTCGACTCATATACATATTGCCTATGCGGTTGCCGGTGTTGTAATAGGGGAATCTTTTTCTGCATTAATATCCATTTTTTATTTTATTCATCATATGCAGAAGAAGCCATTTTGCCTCTCTGATCAACATTATCTGCCGCAAATACTGCAATTATCCATGCCGCTTACTATGAGCCGCATTACCCAAAATATATTGCAGAGCGTAGAGGCTGTTGCCATTCCTGAAAAATTGCAGCAATATGGACACAGTACCCAGGTTGCTCTCAGCCACTACGGAATCCTGACCGGAATGGCTCTTCCACTCATTCTGTTCCCCACCGCCCTGACCCATTCCCTGGCTGTCATGCTGCTGCCTGCCATATCAGAAGCTCATGCGCTGGGAGAAAAGGATACCATTTCCCGCTATTTAACCCGCTCTGTACAAGGCTGCCTTTTACTGGGTTTTTTCTTTACCACTGTGTTTTTTCTTGGAAGCCCTCTCATCAGCAGCCTGCTTTTTCGAGAGCCCCTGGCCGGGACCTATATACGCACTCTCTCTTTCATATGTCCTTTCTTATATATAAATGGTACCCTGACCGGGATCATGCATGGCCTGGGACGAACTTTTTCTGTCTTTTTATATAGTACAATTTGTCTGGCAGTACGACTTCCTGTTATCTATTTTCTTGTTCCAAGATTCGGCATGCAGGCTTATCTGGTGGTTCTCCTTGCCAGCCAGATTCTTCTTACTGTATTGCAGATCAACAACATCAGAAGTAAGCACTAGCTGTCGTGGGGGATGCAGTGGGGACGTTCCCATTGACATTCCCATGACAGAATTTTACAATATTATTGTAGCGGGCTATATTGAAATCACATGTTTTTGGGTACATGTGTCGGGGTTTACAAGAGAGGTATTTTTATGGAAGATAATGTAAGAGTCATTGACCGTGCTTTTGATATTTTGGAGGCGCTAGCCGCGAATGGTTCTTCCATGGGTCTGTCTGAAATCTGTCGTGCAACAGGCATCAGCAAAAGTACTGTTTATCGTCTGATTTCAACCATGCATAACAGGCATTATGTAGAAAAAAATCCAGATAACACCTATTCCATTGGCTATAAACTGATTGAAACTGTCAGTCTTCATATTAATCATCTGGATCTGCTTACCGAAGCAAGACCCTGTTTAAATGACATCATGCACAATCTGGGTCTTACCGCACATTTAGGAATTCTCGATGGATGTGACGTGATTTATCTTGAAAAAACTGATCTGTATGCCACCAATAAACAGTATACCGAAATCGGTTATCGTTCTCCTGCCTATTGTTCTTCTATCGGAAAATGTCTTCTTGCCTGCCTTTCCCGGGAAGAGCTGGAAGAAGTCATGCAGGACTGTACTTTTGAAAAATATACGCCAAATACTATTACCGATTTCTCCGAATTCAAACGCTATCTGAAGGTGGTACGACATCAGGGGTGGGCAATGGATAATCAGGAATATCAATTGGGCCACCGATGCATCGGTGCTCCAGTATATGATTACCGCGGTACTGCCATAGCGGCGATCAGTGCCAGTGGCTCTGCTTTACAGATACCTGATGAACGGATTGAAAGTGTAGAGAAATATGTCATCAAGACAGCAGAAACCCTTTCCAGAAGATTAGGGTATGTATAAACTATCTTGGGGACGTTTCTTTCGTCCCTAAGATTTAATCATTATGTTCTTTCCCTTTATTTTTCCTCATTCTTCTTTGTCACCCTCATCCTCTATTAATGCCTTGATTTTTTCTTTAATAATTCGAGGATTATCGCCTGCCTGAATGGATAAAACCCCTTCGATAATAATCTCCTTCACTAAATATTCATTGTCGCTTTTTTTGGACAATCTCCTGGCAACAGGAATACATATCCAATTTGCAATAATAGAACCATAGAGGGTTGTAATTAATGCCAGCGACATACCGGCTCCTATAGCAGAAGGATTACTTCCCATTGATTTCATCATATTGATCAGTCCAAGTAATGTACCAACCATTCCCCATGCCGGTGCATATGCACCAAAATCCTGCCAGAATTGAATTTGTTTCATTGCATTTTCATATTTATGATTCATTTCAGACTCCAGTATGTCTTTTGTCAATTCCGGATCTGAACCATCTACAATTAAACTAATACCTTTTTGGAGAAAGGGATCTGATAATTGAACCATTTTTTCCTCCAAAGACAATAGTCCTTCCCTACGTGCTGTCTCTGATAACTCATATATTGAGGTTATTACTTCCGATACATTTGTCATACTATGGATAAATGCATACGGAAGCCCTTTTACACCAATGAAAAAATCATCAAATGAATCCGATGTTATCATAACAGCAAACAACGTTCCACCCATGGTTACAATTAACGATGGCACATGTACAAAATTTAGTATTGTTTTCATTCCGCCATTGGTAGCTATTCCAAACATTATAGCAACAAAACAAAAAACAAATCCTGTTACACTTGCTTTATTTAGTCTCATGTTGATCACTCCTTAACACGAATCTTATAACATCGAATAAGGAGTAACAATCTACGAAACGGGGAATTACTCTATGAATAGGAGAATGACATCTTGGGGACGTTTCTTTTGTCCATAGATTATCCCTTTTGTCCTCAGAATAGCCCTTTGTCTTGGTGGAGATTCTTACAACTGAATGCCAGGGACAAAAGGCTATTCTATAGACAAAAGGGCTATCCTGTGGACAAAAGAAACGTCCCCAGGATAGCCCCATTCATTTGTTATTCAATAATATTTTTTAATACAATTGTTTTTGTTCTGGTTACTTCGTCAAAGGTTGACATAACGCCTTCTGTTCCAATACCGGAATACTTGTAACCACCAAATGGCATCTCAAAACTTCTAAAGAAGCTTGCACCGTTGATTATTGTTCCGCCACACTCTAATGCATTGCATACTTTCATGGCTGTTTTCATATTCTCTGTAAATACACATCCGCACAGACCAAACTTAGAGCTGTTTGCAATCTCGATAGCTTCTTCTACTGTATCAAATGTGATAATCGGTACAACCGGTCCAAAGATTTCCATATCAATTGCAACATCTGCAGTCTTCGGAACATTACCGATAACAGTAGGTGTAATAAAAGCACCATCCCTTGTTCCGCCAAGAAGAATCTTTCCGCCCTGTTCTACGGTTAACTGAATCTGTCTTTCTACTTCAATCGCAGCTTTTTCACTGATCAGGCAGCCAATCTGAGTAGATTCATCGGAAGGCTGTCCCTGTTTTAACTGACTGATTCTTGCAATTGCTTTTTCTGTAAATTCTTCTACTCGATCTTTCTGAATCAGGAAACGTTTTGATGCACAGCAAACCTGTCCAGTATTGTACATACGTCCCCAGATCAGTTCTTCCACTGCCAGATCTACGTCGCCATCTTTCAATACGATAAAAGCATCATTACCACCCAGTTCCAATGCAATATGAGCAAGGTGATCTGCAGCTGTTCTGGCTGTCTCAATTCCTACTTCTGTAGAACCTGTCAATGTAATGGCATGTACGTCTTTATTACTGCATAACCAGGAACCTACTTTGGAACCTCTACCTGTTACGATTTCGATTGCTCCAGGAGTTACACCTGCTTCTCCAAGCAGTGCTGTCAGCTTACAAAGAGTAAGCGGATTATCAGTAGACGGTTTTACAATGGCAGCATTTCCTGCCAACAGTGCAGGAGCTACTTTCTGATCAAACAGATCACATGGGAAATTGAAAGGAATAACACAGGCTACAACACCGATTGGCTCTCTCTTTGTAATCAGTACATGTTTATCCTGACCTGCTTCCATTCCTGCCGGAATGGTTTCACCATATAAATGTTTTGCTTTTTCAGAAAATGCTTTAAATGCAATCGGAATATTACCGATTTCTGCTCTCGCTTCTACAATCGGTTTACCGGTTTCTGCAGAAAGGGTCTGTGCCAGATCTTCCTTATTCTGCTCCACCAATTCGATAAAGCGATACATGATTTCAGCTTTCTGATAAACCGGAACCTTTGCCCAGATTTTCTGTCCAGCTTTTGCTTTTTCTACTGCCAGATCAACGTCTTCTTTGGTAGCTGCCGGGATTGTATCAACTACAGCACCTGTTGCAGGATTGATCACTTCGATTACCTGACCATCAGAAGCATCCACAGCCACGCCATTTATAAACATTTGCATATCTTTTTCCTCCTTATGCTTCTACACCTGTAAAGGATAACATTAAGCCACCACAGGTATTCAGACCATCTGCTTCAAAACCATATTCACCAAATGTGAATTCTGCAATAAATGGAACATCTCCTGCAGCTTCTTTCAGCTGTTTTGCAACTTCATCGATTCTGGTGTCAATTCCGGCACGTCTGCCGCCACAATGTACCAGATGATAATAACCTGCAGGTGCAGCCATACGCTGTTTTAATTCTTCTAAGGTTGCTCCTGTGGAATCAATCAGTTCATCTACAGAACCTTCCATACGGATAATTGCAGTACCTTCTGCCAGATTATTTCCAATATTCATAGAAAGATCATCATTACCGTTCATAGGATGACGAATGGCAACCAGATCGCCCAATCTATCCTTTACGCCAAGAGGAGAAACAATGGTTTCAACCAATAAAGCGCCACCTTTCAATGCTTCCACATCCATTCCACGCCAGTCAGCATATTTCTGTAAAGCAGGTACGCCATCGATTTCTGCAAGAACACGATTGTCGATAACTTTTGTAATAACACCGACATCTTTTGTCTCTCTATAAGCTCCGGTGAATTTATTAGTCATCTTCTTATCGCCATAGAAAAATGCAACTGCAACACCATCAGCAAATGCACCTTTGTCTGTATATAATTTCCATTCACCAGCAATGGAATTGTCAGCTGCGCTACCACCAAAAAATGGTACTCTGCCGATCACTTTTGTGATACCTTTCAGGTAGAACTCTTCTTCTCCTGGAGGTGCAACCATATAGAAGTAATCAGGAGCTACTGCTTTTCCTGCACGTTCCATAGCCAGCTTAGCAACTTTTTCACCTGCTTCAACAGCACATTCTGCTTTCTCTACTGCAGCAACCCCCACAGTTAAATCTGCATC
The DNA here is from genome assembly GCA_051880335.1 of Lachnospiraceae bacterium. Lineage (GTDB taxonomy): Bacteria > Bacillota > Clostridia > Lachnospirales > Lachnospiraceae > 1XD8-76. Next base: position 8,662 of record JBJENT010000071.1, on the reverse strand, counting down.
AGATACAGCCATAATTCCTACAAACCCATCTGGTCCTGTTATGTAACCCTCTGGTGTGATTACTCCTGTAAAAGAAGTATTACCAATCACTGGTACTCCTGGCATTTCATCTGCGATACCTGCCAGCATGGCATCTAAATCATATGCACAACTTGCATATACATATGCCATTTTTACATTTTCTAACCCCGCTTTTGCTTTTCCAGCTGCCTCAGCTCCCGCAATTTTGGCATTACTGTTTATACTGGAACCAGTATTACCTTTTAACATACAAATACCTCCTATCGTCATTTTGTACATTTTTATTGACAATATAAATTGTATTTTATATGTTTTGCACAGTCAACCAGTCGTTTCCATTTGGTGAACCGAACGTTCCGCACAGTGAAACGCAGCTGTCGTGGAGACATTTCTTTTGCCCCCACGACAGTTGCAACCTATCTTAATTTCAATTTATTTACTATTTCAATAATCTGTCTGATATCCAACGGTTTCCCTGCGAAACCATTCATACCTGCCTGTATCGCTGCTTTCCTGTCTGCCTCCGTAATGGATGCTGTAAGTGCAATGATCGGAATCCTTGATTTTCTCTTATCATCAAGTCCTCTTATTACCTGTGCAGTTTTTATTCCATCCATGATCGGCATATAAATATCCATAAATATCAGGTCATAAAATCCTGTCGGCTTTTCTGTCAATCTGGAAAGACAGGCAATACCATTTTCCACCGTGTGAACGATACATCCTTCTGCACTGAGGATTTCTGCTGTAATCTCCCGGTTCAAACTATTATCCTCCACCAGCAGAATCTTTTTATCCTTCAGAACCGTTTCATCAAAGGTACCTCTTTTCTCTTTCGCAATTACGTGTGTAAGAACAATCTCAACAATCGTTCCAAAATCAGGTTTGCTTTGAATCTCTATGCTTCCATTCATCAAATCGATGAGTTTCTTTACAATAGGAAGCCCAAGCCCAAGATTATTTGGATCTTTAGATTCATCAGAATCATCCAGAAACGTTTCAAAAAGTGCTTTTGGACTGGTATCATCCATTCCAACTCCAAGATCTTTAATCGTATATCGCATGGTGCATGTATTTCTGTCTGAAGCAATTTCTTCCACTTTCAGTTGAACAACATCCTCATCTTTCGAAAATTTCACTCCATTGTTCAGCACTTTTTCCAATATATTCATCAGCTTAGCTGCATCGGCTACTACATCCTCATGTAATATGTCCACAGTTTGAAGAATCTTAATTCCCCGTCTCTTTGCTTCTGTGCTTTGGGACTCAACCACGTTATGAATCAGGTTCTTCAAATTCACATTTTCTTCTCTTAATACAGTTTTTCCATTACGTAAATCAACATATTCGATAAAATCGCCAGTCAGATTAAGAGCATCCTTTCCTGCTTTCTGGATGTGTTCCACATATTCCAGTATCTTGTCGGTATCTCCTTCTTTTAAACGGATCAGATCCGCATATCCCATAATGCTACTAAGCGCATTTCTTACATTATGAATCACACTTGTCCAGGTATCTGTTACAAATTTTTCCTTTTCACGATAATCTATCCCAAGGGCTTTGATGGTTCTGCCCTTTGCGGTTCTGGCATCTACAGGACTCATTGCATTAATCGGGACAAGCCATTCCTTATTTACTTTTTTTGCACCGGGAACTCTTCCATCTTTACATGCATGCTGCACCGTACGCAGACTCATTCCCCACTCCTCTGCTTTTACTTTCGTTGAAACATAATTCTCAGTCACATTTCCACCCTCTTTTCAAACCTTTTAGCATAGTATTTGGAAAGATTTTCCTAATTATTATATACAATAATCTGTCGCATTTTGTCAAATATATTTTCGCGAAAATATATCGTTCGTTTACATGTGAATAAAAAAAGACCCCGTAAGGTCTTTTCCTATTTCATTTTTTATATTTTAATATTTTCAATCTGCCAGTCAATCGGTTCCAGTCCATTCTGTATCAGATATTCATTTGTCTTACTAAATGGTTTGGATCCAAAAAATCCCCGATACGCAGATAATGGACTGGGATGAGGTGCCTCCAAAATCAGATGTTTTGGATTATTCAGCATGCTCTTCTTCATCTGTGCCGGTCTCCCCCAGAGGATAAATACCATGGGGCGATCCTGTTCATTACATATTCTGATACAGGCATCTGTAAATTCTTCCCAGCCAATGCCCTTATGAGAAGCTGCTGCATGAGCACGTACCGTCAACACAGTATTAAGCAGTAAAACTCCCTGCTGCGCCCATTTCACCAGATATCCATTATCCGGAATATAACATCCCAGATCATCATGCAGTTCCTGATATATATTTAACAGCGATGGTGGAATATCCACATCCGGTTTTACGGAAAAACATAGTCCATGAGCCTGACCATCATTGTGGTATGGATCCTGTCCCAGGATCACCACTTTTACATCTTTTAACGGAGTAAGATGAAATGCATTAAAAATATCATCTGCCGGTGGAAAAATCTGTCTGGTATTATATTCTTCGCTTACCTTTTGAAACAATTTCTTATAATATGGTTTCTGAAACTCCGGTGTCAATGGTTTCAACCAGTCATTATCTATTGCTGCCATAATTTAGCTCCATGCATCACTATTCTTTTGAAATTTTTATTCTTTTGTATGTTTATTAGTTTTGAAAGCCTTTCTGAGCCTTTAACTTTTACAATCTTACAGAAACGCCTCTTCCGCGTAAGTATTCCTTTACCTGTCTGATTTCCAGTTCTTTATAATGGAACAAAGAAGCTGCCAGCGCTGCTTCAGCCTTTCCTTCTGTTAATGCTTCATAAAAATGCTCCATATTTCCTGCTCCACCGGATGCAATCACGGGGATGGATACCGCTTCTGCAATCTGACGGGTAAGTTCAATATCATATCCTGCTTTTGTTCCATCGCAGTCCATACTGGTAAGCAGAATTTCTCCGGCGCCCAGCTTCTGAACTTTTGCTGCCCACTCTACTGCATCGATTCCCACATCGATCCTTCCGCCATTTTTATAGATATTCCAGCCGCTTCCATCAGGTCTTCGTTTTGCATCAATTGCAACCACAACGCACTGACTTCCAAACTTATCCGCTGCTTCACTGATCAGATTGGGGTTATTGATAGCGGATGAATTAATGGATATCTTATCCGCCCCTTCCCTGAGAAGCTTCTTAAAATCATCTACTGTCCGAATGCCACCACCCACGGTAAAGGGTATAAAAACTCTTTCTGCCACTTTCCGAACCATATCAACGACCGTATCTCTTGCATCGGAAGAAGCAGTAATATCCAGAAAAACCACTTCATCCGCCCCTGCCTTATCATATGCTGCTGCAATTTCTACCGGATCTCCGGCATCCTGGAGATTTACAAAATTAACACCTTTTACAACTCTTCCATTATTAACATCCAGACACGGAATAATTCTTTTTGTATGCATAACATATCCTGATTGCTTACGCAATTTTACCCTTTCTTCTATATTGCAAGGAAATTTTTCAAAATCTGAAGTCCCACATCCGAACTCTTTTCCGGATGAAACTGACAGGCATATACATTTCCTTTTTCAACAGAAGCTTCTATTGTCACTCCGTACTTTGTCGTTGCTTTCACAATTTCCTTCTCTTCTGCCTGTAAATAGAAAGAATGAACAAAATACACATAAGAATTTGGTTGTATTCCTTTAAATAAAGTCCCTTCTGAAGGAAAGTCCAGGGAATTCCATCCAATATGTGGAATTTTAAGTCCGGTCTCTTCCGGGATTTTTACAATCTTTCCTTTTAATATCCCCAGCCCTTTTACGCCCGGGGATTCTTCACTTTCCTCAAAAAGAAGCTGCAAGCCTAAGCATATTCCCAAAAAAGGAGTGCCTTTTTCCACCACCTCTTTTATGACCTGAACAAGTCCAAACCGCTCTAACTTTTCCATTGCATCACCAAAGGCTCCAACGCCCGGTAATATAACTTTATCTGCTGCTAAAATATCTTCTCTCTCTCTCGTCAAAACAGTTTCTTCACCTAAGAGATTGATTGCTTTCTGAACACTTTTAATATTTCCCGCATCATAATCAATGATTGCTATCATTCAGGTACTCCTCTTCCTCCGGTAGCGCATCTTCTAAATGTATCTCCACTTCTACCGGTTCGATTATTCTTTCTCCGTCTTCCGACCTATCTTCCTCTTTCATTTCATTGCTGTTTTGTCCCGCATTATCCATGCTTTCATTCTGCGTTCCTTCATTCTGCATTTCACCATTTTGAGATCCCGATGCATCCTCCGGAGGAATATAAGCTCTTCCCTCAGCAATAGCTTCCAATTTTAGACTATATATGTAATCATCCTCTTCATATGCGATTTCTTGTGCTTCTTCTTCCGATAAAGAAAAATCTTCCGACAGATACCGCAATATCTGACTGTATTGTTCTATAGCCTGTTGTGACAGAATTTCCGTATTTCCTTCATCAATTAGCTTGAAATAAAATGCAAGCCCCTGTATCAAATCGTCCAGTCCCTGCAATTTCTTTCCCATTTTTTTATGATTTTCATACGTTTCGCAGGCATGCTGCATTCTAAGGATTACCCCCGCCTTTTGATATAATATCTGATCGGCTTCTTTTAACTCATCTCCTGCAAACAAAGCATATGCTGTTTCATAATCACCGGTAAAGAACGCATTTCTTGCCTCTGACAGCTCGATTCTTCCCATTCCAATCTTCTGAAAAAGAAATACAATTACCAGGAAAGTAACGCCCAGAAGAATCACCGGAATAACTTTCTTTCTGGAAATCTTTTTAGTCGGCTTCCGATTACGTTCTTCCTCTTCTCTGGCAGCCGCCTTTTCCTTCTTTTTCTGTTCCTTTAATTCTTTCTTTTCTCGCTTTTTCTTTTCTTTTGGGCTCTCTTTGACAGGAATTTCATCCTCGTCACCACCCTCCTGGGCAGACTCTCCACCTTTTCCTTTTTTGCCTTTTCCCTTTTTCTTGTCCTTTTTTTTGTCCTTTTTCTTTTTCCCCTTTTCTTCCTTTGCCCTATCTTCAGCATCTAATTCTTCCAGAATCGCTGCATTCTCATCTACTTTCTTTTCTTCATCCAGATCCTCTTCATCACTTCCAAAAAGAGCTTCTCCCATCTTTTTCAGAAAACCTGCTTTCGCTTTTTTCCCCGCTTTGGCTTCTTCTCTTTCACTTTCCTCTGCCTCTGCTCCCAAGTTTTTGCCCTTTTTATCTTTTTTTTCTTTTTTCTCTTTTCTCGCTCTTTTCTTTTCTTCTTTTTCTGCTTTTTTTTCTTCTTTTGTTTTTTTCGCTTTCTTCCCGGATGCAGTCTCATCTTCTTCTGCTGGTTCTGTTAAAGCATCCATCTCTGAAAGGATATCACCACCGGAAAGAATATCATCTTCCGGAAAAACATCACTATCAGGAAGATCATCACTCACCATTTCATGATTATCAGACTTCTCCAGCAAATCTCTGATGTCTGAAAGATCTTCACTACCGGAAAACAGCTCCGCAAAATCAATGTCATCTATACTAACCGGCTTCTCAAAAGATGACTCTTCTTCTGTCATCTCCGGTTCCTCTCCTAATATAAGAGGCTCTTCTTCCAGCATCATCGGCTCATCCTCTAATATCAAAGATTCCTCTTCCGATATTACCGGTTCCTCTTCCGATATTACTGGCTCCTCCTCCAATACCATCGGTTCTTCTTCCGATATTACCGGCTCCTCTTCCAATACCATCGGCTCCTCTTCCAATACCATCGGTTCCTCTTCTATCTTATCCAGCATAGATGCAAGGTCAAACTCTTCTTCTGGTTTTTCTACTTCCTGCTGGCGTTCCAATTCCTGCTGGCGCTCCGACTCTTCCTGGCGCTCCAACTCTTCCTGGCGCTCCAACTCTTCCTGGCGCTCCAACTCTTCCTGGCGCTCTAATTCTTCCTGGCGCTCTAATTCTTCCTGAATCTCAAGTTCCTTTTCTTTTGCAAGTTTCAGCGCATCCAGACCGGAAACTACATTCTGTTTTTTACCATCTGCACTATTATGGCCATCCATCATGGATTTCAGCATTTCTTCTAAACGTTCTTCATCAGATCCCATATGTATTTCCTCCAAGTTTCCGCACAACTTTATACATATATTTCTATTTATGCATTATAGATTATATTTCCTGTAAAAATTTTAACGCATTTTGTTTAATTGAAATCCCCCGGTCTTCAATATCGCCTGCAATTTGATACAACATCTCATGTACTCTGAAAAAATTTGATTTTTGATTATAAAAGCACACTTTTTCCATTGGCCAACGAATAATAGACGGAAATTCCATTCCCACACCGAGTTCCAGAATACACAGTTTCCTGTTAACCGTACCTTGTAACCATTTCGTATACCGTTGCCAGTTTTCGATATAACCTTTTTCATTATAAACAGGCTGCCCATATTGGTTGAAAACAAGATTTTCACCGCAAGCCGGGCATTTCGGCGGCTCGAGTTCCGAAAGATCCACTTTATCTTCTATCCATCCGCATACCTTTTCCCAGATTTCTTCATCCAGATCATACAATTCGTTTCTACAATTCTTTTCACACTGAAGTTTTTCATAAGTTCCGCACGGGAAAACAATTCTATCATCCCGAAACGGAATCTTTTTCATGAGATCATCTGTGCTTAGAGAAACAATAAAATAGTTTTTATCTTTGATAAGTTCATACAAATTCTCATAGGCATTCAAAATTTCCTGATGAAATTTATCGTTCAGATAATATTTTATCAAATAAGGAATCAGCCACTCATATTCTTCATTTTTCTCCAGAAGTTGAAACTTATCATGGAAGCTATCCATTTCGTTTAGTGAAGACAGCTTTACCTGTAATTCATTTCCGATTCCTACAAAGACCATTTCTGAATCATCTATGCACTTTTTTAAATCTGTTATATAATCATTATTCATATGCTCAAATCCACATCGTCATATGACGATTATTCCTATTATTATATCTTTATGGCGTTTGGCTCCGCAGAACTGTTTTCTCGTTAATCATTTCAAAGAAATAGACTCGAAAACACGCAGCTTTCGCTGCTAATTGTTCTGCTCCGCAGAACTGTTTTCTCGTTAATCAGTGCAGAAAAACAAATAGCACTTCGTGCTGCTTGTTTTTCTTTGCACTGATTATATCAAAAACTCTTCATCATGTCACTTTATTTCATGAACGTAAAATGCACCGCAAGTGCTGAAAGCCTCAACACTTACGGTGCAATCGATAACAATACTTATTTAAGCACAAAAGAATCAATTACTCTGACCAGATTACCAATCTCAGGTTTTGACAATTGTGCGTCAGCTCCTAAAGCCTCGCCTTTTCGCTTCATTTCTTCATTTACAAGAGAAGAGAAAATGATAACCGGAATATCCTTCGTTTCATCATCGTCTTTCACTAATTTAGTAAGACGATGTCCGTCCATAAGAGGCATCTCAATATCTGTAATAATACATTGAACATGCTCTTTTAAAGAACCATTCTTTTTGCAATCCTGAATAATATCATATGCTTCCTGTCCATTTTTTGTATGAATCAGATTCATATATCCGGCTTTTCTTAAAGACTCAACAATCAATTTATTCAGTAAAACAGAGTCCTCAGCTATCAGAATCGGAACATCATTTCTCTTTCTTTCACCAAGTTCATCAATTTCTGTTATCTTTAAACCTGTTTCAGGATTGATATCCGAAACGATTTTTTCAAAGTCAAGAATAATAATCAGTTTATCATTAATTTTAATAATACCTGTTGCAATACCTTCTTCCGATGTACTAACAGTAGAATCCGGTTTAATGATATCTTTCCAGGAAACTCTATGAATACCAACCACATTATCTACATGAAATGCAATATCTAATTGATTAAAATTAGTAATAATGAAAAGTCCCTTTTCATCAGAAACGCCTCGCTGAAGACAATTCTTTAAATCGATTGCTGTAATCATTGTCTCTCTCGGCATAAAAATACCTTCAATACTTGGATGCGCATTAGGCACTGGAGTTACCTTCTGGTAAGAAATTATTTCTTTTACTTTTGCAACATTGATTCCATAAGCATTTCCATCCAGCAAAAACTCTAAAACTTCCAGCTCATTTGTCCCATTTTCTAACAAAATCTTTGTATCCATACTCCACCTCGCAATAATATAGACATTTTCACGCCATAAGAATAAAACCTAAAAAGATTATATCACAAGTTTTATAAAATGCATACAAAAAAGCAAAATAAAAGAACAAAAAAAGAAGTCTCTCGACTTCTTTCTGAAAGTTTCTTCATACCTTCAAAACCGAACACTGAACCATCTCTTTTTACGTTTCCATGCCTTATCAGGATAAGCCTTCGACCGATTAGTACTTATCAGCTGAATGCATTGCTGCACTTACACCTTAAGCCTATCTACCTCGTCGTCTTCAAGGGGTCTTATTACCTTTTGGTAGGGATATCTCATCTTGAGGGGGGCTTCACGCTTAGATGCCTTCAGCGTTTATCCCTGCCAGACTTGGCTACTCTGCCATGGATCTGGTATCCAACAGATACACCAGCGGTCTGTCCATCCCGGTCCTCTCGTACTAAGGACAGCTCCTCTCAAATATCCTACGCCCA
>JBJENT010000070.1:17190-19498 GCA_051880335.1 Lachnospiraceae bacterium | reverse complement strand
ATCTCCAATGGCTGTGATGCGATTACCAAATTAAAGAAACTGGATATGATGGGAGAATATAGTCTTCCGGATGACTATAAAGCACGAATTGATGTGCAGATCAATCCGGAGAAAAAGACCATCAAGATCACAGATAACGGTCTCGGAATGACTGCAGATGAAGTAGAAGAATATATCAATCAGATTGCATTTTCCGGTGCAACAGACTTTATTGCACAGTACAAAGATAAAACCAACGAAGATCAGATCATAGGTCATTTCGGTCTTGGTTTTTATTCCGCATTCATGGTAGCTGATGAAGTGCATATTGATACACTTTCTTACAAGAAGGATGCAAAACCGGTTCACTGGGAATGTGACGGTGGAACCGAATTCAAGATGGATGAAGGAGAGAAAGAGGGTGTAGGTACCACCATTACTTTATTCCTGAACGAAGACTGCCTGAAATACTGCAATGAATATGAAGCAAGAAGCGTTGTTCAGAAATACTGTTCTTTCATGCCTACAGAAATCTTCCTTTCCAAAGAAGATACCAAAGATACCCAGACCATCAAAGCAGATGAAAAACTGGATACCGATATCGTAGTAGAAGAGATCAAGAAGGAAAAAGAAGAGGACGAACAGAAGATCAAGATCATCAAACGTCCGGAACTTTTAAATGATACCCATCCACTTTGGGCAAAGCATCCCAATGAATGTGAAAGAGAAGAATATCTGGAGTTTTACCGGAAGGTATTCCATGATTACAAAGAGCCTCTGTTCTGGATTCATCTGAACATGGATTACCCATTTAACCTGAAGGGTATTTTGTACTTCCCGAAGATCAATATGGAATATGAATCCATCGAAGGTACGATTAAATTATATAATAATCAGGTATTTATTGCGGATAATATCAAAGAGGTCATTCCGGAATTCCTGCTTCTGTTAAAGGGTGTGATCGACTGTCCGGATCTGCCTCTGAATGTTTCCAGAAGTGCACTGCAGAACGACGGTTTTGTTAAGAAAATCTGTGATTACATCACCAAGAAGGTGGCAGATAAGCTTTCCGGTATGTGCAAGACAGACAAGGAAGAATACGAAAAATACTGGGATGACATCAGCCCATTTATCAAATTCGGCTGCCTGAAGGATGACAAATTCTGTGAAAAGATGACAGACTATATTCTGTTCAAGAATCTGGATGGCAAATATCTGACTCTGCCGGAATGCCTGGAAGTAAGTAAGATCGATCCGGATGATGCTGAAAATGAAGATGGTGCAGAAAATAAAACAGAGGAAGCTGCAGATACACAGGTAGTGGATGAAAACGGAAATCCGTTAAATGAAGCTGCAGAAAAAGCAGACGAAGCGGAAGAAAGCGGCGAAGAAAAAGAAGATGAAAAGAAAGAAAAAGTCATCTACTATGTAACCGATGAAAAACAGCAGAGCCAGTACATCAATATGTTTAAGGCCGCCAAGATGGATGCTGTGATTCTGACACACAATATTGATCAGCCATTTGTTCAGCAGTTAGAGAGCAAAAATGAAGGAATTAAATTCCAGAGAATCGATGCAGACCTGACAGATACCTTCAAAGCAAAAACATCCAAAAAGGCAGAAAAAGAATATGCCGATATGGCAGAAAAGATTGCTGACATCATGAAAAAAGCTCTGAAGAAAGAGCAGATGACAGTTAAGATCGAGAAACTGAAAAATAAAAAGGTTTCTTCCATGCTGACTATCTCTGAAGAAAGCCGCAGAATGCAGGATATGATGAAAATGTATTCCATGAACGGAATGGACATGGGTATGTTCGGCGGAGAAGGAGAGACGCTGGTGCTGAATGCAAATCACCCTCTGGTACAGTATGTGATGGAAAATCAGGATGGCGAAAACACCAAAATGATCTGCGAACAGTTATATGATCTGGCCAAAATTCAGAATGCTCCACTGGATGCAGAAGCAATGACAAAATTTATTAGCAGAAGTAATGAAATTATGTTATTATTAACGAAATAGGTTAATTACAAAGGTATACTATGATAGTATACCTTTGTTTCGTTAGCTTTGAAAAAATAAGTCCCTTTTCGGAATTGTGTTCCTACGCCTAAGACCTATATGTCTGATTGCAGACCCGCTTTCGCTTGGACCTCGACGTAGCGGTACATAAGGCTGCAAAGTACACAGCCTAAGTACCGACGTCTCGCTACAGTCTGCAACAGACACACAGGTCTTGCCTGGAACACAATTCTGAAAAGGGAGAAAAATAAAAGGAGAGAGATATGGCGGATTTTATTCTGAGTTGTTGTTCTACAGCAGATTTGAC
>JBJENT010000070.1:5810-17090 GCA_051880335.1 Lachnospiraceae bacterium | reverse complement strand
AGGAGAGAGATATGGCGGATTTTATTCTGAGTTGTTGTTCTACAGCAGATTTGACAAAAGATCATTTTGAATCACGAAATATCAAGTATGTATGTTTTCACTTTGAGATAGACGGGAAGCAGTACCCCGATGATTTGGGAGAATCCTTCCCTTTTCCGGATTTTTATAAGAAAATGGAAGAGGGAGCAATGACGAAAACTTCACAGGTCAATGCAGAGGAGTTTATCGATTATTTTGAACCTTATCTGAAGGAGGGAAAAGATATTCTGCATCTTTGCCTTTCATCCGGAATATCCGGCGTTTATAACTCGGCATGCATCGCCCAGAACGAATTGCAGGAAAAATATCCGGACAGAAAAATCTATGTGGTAGATTCTCTTTGTGCATCTTCCGGGCTGGGACTTTTGATGGATGATCTGGCAGATATGCGGGATGCCGGAAAGGACATCAATCAGATCTATGAATGGGTCAAAGAAAATCTGAAGTATATGCAGCACTGGTTTTTCACATCCGATCTTACATATCTGGTTCGTGGCGGGCGTGTTTCCAAAGTGGCAGGAGCAATCGGAAGTGTGCTGAACATTTGCCCGATTTTAAATGTAAACAGCGAAGGAAAACTGATTACCCGTGCCAAAGTCCGGACGAAAAAGAAAGCCATGGCAGAATTGGTGGAACGTATGAAAGCCCGTGCCCGGAAAGGGGTGGACTATGATGGAAAATGTTATATTTCCCAATCTGCCTGCTACGATGATGCAAGAGCAGTAGCTGATATGATTGAAGCTGCTTTTCCGAAGCTTAGCGGAAAAGTGCAGATCAATGACATCGGAACTACCATCGGCAGCCATACCGGCCCCGGACTTATCGCTCTGTTTTTCTGGGGAGACGAGAGAGAACTGTAGGAATATGCCAGAGAACCAAAGGAATATGACAGCATGATAAACATAGCGATTAGAACGCTGTGATAAGAACAAAAAGAAAAGGCTTCGCATATATTGTTTTTAAGAACAGGTATATGCGGAGTTTTTTTATGCCTAATTTGCTGAAAGCAGCGCAGGAAAATCTTGTAGACCGCGGAAAACTTCAAATCGATGTGGCGTCCACTATCGGTCTGATTCCAGTTACCAATGCAAAAATAGAGATTACGTTCAGAAGTCCCAGTGGTGAAAACCAGCGGGTCATGGAAACCTTAAATACCAATATTTCAGGACAGTCTGAAGTCGTAGAACTGCCGGCTCCTGCCTTTGAATATTCCCAGGAGCCCGGAGATGTGCAGCCATATTCAGAATACGATATTCTGGTGACTGCCCCGGGATATGAAAGTGTGTTTATTGAAGGAACACAGATCCTTCCGGATGTGACAGCAATCCAGCCAATCCGAATGGTACCTCAGGAAGTGGAGAAAGCTCCGGAAGAGGATATTGTGATCCCGGAACATACTTTGTTTGGGGATTATCCTCCTAAAATAGAGGAAGATGAGATCAAAAGATCAGAAGAAACCGGAGAGATCATCTTAAGCCGTGTGGTAATACCGGAAACCATTGTAGTACATGACGGTCTGCCAAATGAAAATGCACCAAACTATTATGTGTCATACAAAGATTATATTAAGAACGTGGTTTCATCAGAAATCTATGCGACCTGGCCGGAGTCTACGATTTATGCCAATACCCTGGCGATCCTGTCCTTCACGCTGAATCGGGTTTACACCGAGTGGTACAGAGGGCAGGGGAAGAATTTCACTATTACTTCTTCTACTGCTTACGACCAGAAATGGATGCGCGGAAGAAATATCTACTCCAACATTGATTATCTGGTAGATTCCATCTTTGCAAATTATTTAGCCCGACCCGGTATACAGCAGCCTATTTTTACGTCCTACTGCAACGGAACAACCGTCACCTGTGAGGGATTGTCCCAGTGGGGTTCCAAATATTTAGGAGATCAGGGGTATTCCGCCATTGAAATCATCCGTTATTACTATGGAAATAACATGTATATTAATACAGCGGAAAATATTTCAGGTATCCCCAGTTCCTGGCCCGGATACAATCTGACCATAGGCTCTACCGGAAATAAAGTTCTCCAGATGCAGCGGCAGCTCAACCGGATTGCACAGAATTATCCGGCCATTCCGAAAATAGCGGAAGATGGGGTATATGGCAGAGAAACAGCCAATGCGGTAAGGGTATTCCAAAGTGTATTTGATCTGCCACCATCCGGTATTGTGGACTATCCCACATGGTATAAAATATCTGCCATCTATGTGGCTGTAACGAGGATTGCAGAACCATAGATAATTTTCGATAAATTACGACACATAATACTGTGGAAAAAAGATGCAAAATGTTGTACTATTATACTGTATGACTTTTGAGAAAGGAGGTACCTTATGAAAGCAATTGTAGACAGAATTTTAGATGGACAATTTGAATATGATAATGGCAGCCTCGACTTTTCTCAAGTCAAGATTGAGATTCAGATAAAGCCCGGAGAAATATATGAGGGATCTTTTCAAATTATTGGGAGAGAAGATAAACTTACGGAAGGTTTTGTCCTTTCTTCCGACAGCAGGATGGAGTGTGTTACCAACCATTTTCTGGGCGGAACCGAAGAAATTGCATTTGTATTTCATGGAAAAGGCCTGGAAGAGGGAGATGTACTGAAGGGGTATTTTTATATCATCAGTAATCAGGGAGAGTATTCGCTGCCTTTTGTTGTCATGGTATCTCATACAGTCCTGAAGTCGGAAATGGGAGATATTAAGAACCTGTTCCATTTTGCAAATCTGGCAAAAGCCAACTGGATGGAAGCAGTCAGACTGTTCTACTCTCCTGAGTTTGAACGACTTTTTACCGACAATGACCGGAAATTTGCGGATCTTTATAAAGGACTTTCCAGAAAATATCTGAATGAGCGGAATGTGGAAGAATTCCTGATCGCCATTCATAAAAAACAGAAAGTCAGATACCTGCTGGACGAAGCCAAAATACAACTGGATGCCAGGGAACATCTGGAAAGACACGAACTTCATATCACCCGGAACGGATGGGGATATACCTGGCTGCAGGCAGAAGTGCAGGGTGATTTTATTCAGATCGATAAAGAAGTTCTTTGCGATGATGACTTTTTAGGAAACCGTTGCAAATTTTATTATTACATAGATCAGGATGCTCTTCATGAAGGGCAGAATTATGGTGCAATCCATTTCTATAATACCTTTGAGGATATTTTACTGCCGATTCAGGTGAAAAAGGATCCCGTGCAGCCTGAAAAAACGGATTTCAGGAAAGAAAAACAACAGATCACTTCACAGATCATGGAGTATTACAGCGCTTTTCGTATGAAGAAGATCAGTACGAAATCGTGGCTTCAAAGCAATTATGAGCTGGTGCAGAAATGGATTGAAATGGATGACACAGATCCGATTCCCAAACTGTATCATGCCCATCTGCTGATGACGGAAAACAGGCAGAATGAAGCCGGATGGGTACTGGAGCGCGCAAAAGCCAGTATTATGCAGAGTGATGATATGAGCAGTTCCCTGTGGAGCTACTATTTGTATCTGACCACGCTTCGAAACAGAGAAGAGAGCTATGTCAATACCATAGCAGCTGAAATCGCAGGGACCTACAAACAGGAACCCGAAAACTGGCGGGTGGGTTGGCTGCTTTTGTATCTGTCACCGGAATACAATTCATCTTATTCGAAGAAATGGCTGTTTATTAAGAGACAGTTTGAAATGGGCTGTAACAGTCCGGTATTTTACATTGAAGCTTTATTACTCATGCGTCTCGAACCTTCTCTCTTTATGGAACTGGGAGAGTTCGAGCTGCATGTGCTTACCTATGCGGCAAAGCATGAACTTTTAACCGATGAGACCATGATGCAGCTTCATTACCTTGCACCCAGAGTGCGTGGCTTTTCACCCAGACTGCTTCGGATTCTGCAGAAAGCATATGAACAGAAGGAAGATGAGGAAACCTTACAGAATATCTGTACGATGCTGATCAAAGGCGGAAAACGGGGGACAGAGTATTTTAAGTGGTATGCAGCCGGAGTGGAAAAAAACCTGAGAATAACGCAGCTGTATGAATACTATATGTATAGCATTGACCTGCAGGGAGATATCAGACTTCCAAAAGTCATCTACATGTATTTTGCATATCACAATACCTTAAGCTGGGAGCGCTCGGCATATTTATATGCTTCTCTGCAAAGAGATAAAGAGGAATACCCGGAATTGTATCAGAATGAGCAGTTCCATATTCAGGATTTTGTTTTGCAGATGATACGTGCCGAAAGAATCAATCGTCATTTGGCGTATCTTTATAAAAATGTGATTCAGCCGCAGATGATTGATGAAGAAATCGCGAAAAAACTGGCAAAGCTTTTGTTTACCCATGAAATTCACATCCTGCCGGAAGTACTGAAAGAATCTTCCATTCAAAGTGCCGCTCCGGTATGGAAAATAGTAAACAAAGTAGTTTTACGTATGCCGAATATAGCAGAGGAGCAGATTTATCCTATCCTGGACGGCAGAGCAAATGTACCGATTTACGGGGACGAATATACGCTGCTTTTTGAAGATGCTGAAGGAAACCGTTATTTTTCGGGAATTGAATATGAGACAGAAAGACTTCTTTCCACCGGGAAATTATTACAGGAGATCGAAAAACAGGATTATGAAACCTTAGGTCTTCAGCTTTATTTATGTAAGGGAAATGACAGTGAGCAGCATGTCGTGCCGGACAATGTGAAAAGGTATGAATGTCTGCTAAACAGTGATAATATTTTGCCGGATTACAAACGGGATCTGCTGCCTAAGATGGTAAAATATTATTATGATCAGGATGAAATAAATGTATTGGATCAGTTCCTGGACCATGTTGATCCGATGATTCTGGACAGTAATAAACGTGGAGAGGTCATTCGTTATCTGGTGATCAGGGAATTGTACGACAAGGCAATGGACTGGACCAGCCAGTTTGGAATGGAAGGGGTAGAGCCCAAGACGATTTTGCGCCTGGCATCCAGGCTTTTGCAGCAGAAAGTGGACAACCCGCAGATCCTTTCTCTTTGCAACTACAGTTTTGAACATGGAAAATACGATGTTTATACGCTGGAATATCTGATGCAGCACTATGAGGGTACCACGAAAGGAATGCGCAACATCTGGAAGGCAGCCAAAGAAGAAAACCTGGATGTTCATGATTTCAGCGAAAAGCTTCTGGTGCAGATGCTGTTTACCGGATATTTTGTGGGAGAGAAAATGGAAATTTTCCGCAGTTATCTGGAAAAGGAAACAAGCCGGTCCATTGAAAAGGCATTTCTGGCACAGTGCAGTTATGACTATTTTGTAAAGGACAAGCTGACAAAGGCCGTGATTTTTGAGGATATTCTGCGTCTCTATCAGCTGGGGGAAGAAATCCAGAAAGTATGTCTTCTGGCTTATACCAAGTACTATGCTGAAAACAAAGAAAAAATCCGGGAGGCGGAAGAACACTTTTTGAAGTACTGCCTCTGGACACTGCAGAAAGAGGGGATTTCCCTGCCCTATTTTGCAGAGTATGTTGGAATGTTTTCGTTTATGGACAGATTCTATGATAAGACGATTCTGGAATATAAGACAAGGCCGGGGACTACGGTGCGCATCCACTATATGCTGGAGAGCAAGGAAAATCAGGGTGGAGAGTACCACACCACGGAAATGAAAGATATTTATGGCGGAGTCTGTACCTGTGTGTTTACCCTCTTTTTTGGCGAAAAACTCTTGTACTATATTACAGAAGAAGCAGGTGGAGAGGAAGAACTGACGGAGAGTGGCAGTGTGTCCCGTAATGATATGGGCCGTGACGGGTTAAGCAGCCGTTTTGAAGTGTTGAACGATATCATGATCTCGGAAACCTTACAGGATTATGAAACCATGGGCAGTATGCTGATGGAATATGAAAAAACAGATTATATGCAGGAACTGTTGTTTGAACTGCAGTAAAAATGATAGAAGAGCCAAAAGTGATTTTGACGCTTGTGTCATATAATGAAAAGCTATAAGGAAGTGCAAAGGAGCTGCCATGCTGTTTGATGGATTGGATAAAAAGAACAATCGATATATGGTTGGTTATGATTTGGGAGAAATTGCCTCCCAGATCAGTTTTTGCACCTTAAATCAGAACGAGCCGGAAACCCTTCCTATTGTGGCAGGGACAGAGGAATATAACATTCCTACAGTCCTTGGCAAAAGAACAGAAGTGAATCAGTGGTTCTATGGGAAAGAAGCCCTGAAGCATATACAGGATGGGGACGGAATACAGGTGGACCATCTGCTGTCCAAGGCATACGATGGAAGCATGGTGGTGATAGAAGATCAGGAATACGATCCGGTAGCACTTTTGACTTTATTTGTGAAAAAGAGTTTTCATCTGTTTGGCCTGATCGCACCTTTGGATAAGATCGAGATACTGGTTATCACCACAAGACTGTTTGATGCCAGAATGGTAACCGTATTGGAGCAGGTGGTGGGAGCCCTGGGGCTTAGGACAAACCGGATATTTTTCCAGAATTATGCGGAAAGCTATTACAATTATATGCTGCATCAGTCCCGGGATCTATGGAAAGGCAAGTCCATCATCTTTGATTATGGCCGGGACTTTCTGAGAGGTTACTTCCTGGAATACAATACCAGAACTACGCCGGTGGTAGCTTTTGTGCAGGAAAAAGAATGGGAGCAGTACCGGCTGCCGGAATGGTCAGAAGAGGAAGCTGCTTTGCAGATGGAAAAAGAGCGGCTGGATGAAAGATTTTTGATGGATATCCGTCCGGAATTCCAGAACCAGTTCATTACAGCAGTGTATCTGGTGGGAGACGGATTTGAAGGAGAATGGGCTGAAAAATCCCTGCAGTTCCTTTGTCGGGGAAGACGTGTTTTCCGGGGAAATAATCTGTACAGTAAAGGGGCTGCATACAGCGCCATGGAAAAGCTCTGTCCTTCTGAGGCAGGAAAACAACACGTATTTCTGGGAAGGGAAAAGTTAAAAGCAAACATCGGTCTGCAGGTTGTGAAGGACGGGCAGGAAAGTTATAAAGCATTAATTGATGCCGGAGTGAACTGGTATGATGTAAAAGGAGCTTATCAGTTTATCCTGGAATCGGGCGACAGTTTTACCTTGACCGTAACACCTCTTGCTCACGTTTTTCCGGAAAAAACGCCTGCCGGAAAGTATCCGGTAAGAAATATAGAGATTGAACTAAGTGGTCTGCCGGAGAGACCAAAGCGGGCTACCAGACTGGAAATCCGGTTTTACATGAAAGATGTGGAGCATCTGGAAATAGAGGTAGAAGACCTGGGATTTGGTGAGATCATAAAAGGAACTCACCATGTATGGACAAAAGAAATCGTAACAAGTGAAATCGTAACAAGTGGAGAAGCGTAAATGGGAAGGCTGATAGATACCGTCGGTAATTATGCGGAAAAACCATATATTGTGCCTCAGGTGGTAGTACCTGTCTACTGCATAGAAGAATTGTGCTACATTCTGTGTAATAATGCTTTTCTTCTGGACCGCAGCATTATGGATGTTGATCTGGCAAAGTGGCTGGATGAACAGTGCGGACTGCCGGAGCTTTCCAAAGCACTTTATCCACTGATTCATCAAAAGGGAACACCCAGTGCCCTGGCGGGGATTATTTTAGAATATGCCCATTACGGAACAGAACGGGAAAGAAAAGAAATCGAAGAGCTGTTTCGCCAAAGTGCTGACATGGATATCACGGATAAAATGAAGAATCATGCCGACTACATGGTGAAGAGCGGATTGTATGCCCAGGCAGTGAGGGAATATGACAATATGCTTTCGGATTATCCGGCCCTGAATCATACCTTCCGTTC
This sequence comes from Lachnospiraceae bacterium, assembly GCA_051880335.1. Lineage (GTDB taxonomy): Bacteria > Bacillota > Clostridia > Lachnospirales > Lachnospiraceae > 1XD8-76. The sequence continues at coordinate 9,205 of JBJENT010000070.1, read as the reverse complement.
GGAACTGCTTCATAATAAAGGTGTTGCATTGTGCCGATTGTTTGAGTTTAAAGAGGCGGCCGACAGTTTTCTGCGTGCCTTAGAAGAAAATCCGGATAACAGGAAAGCAGAACTTGGTTACCTGGGAGCACTCCGGATGAGACTGAGTAAAGAGGATTATATTGCTTTTGTGGCAGAACACAGTATGTGGTATGGGGCATCCCTGGAACTGGAAAAAGAGTATAACCGGATCGAGCAGGAATTTGAGACTTCCTCAAGAAAAGAATATGTAAGCAGACTGCTGGAAAAGAAATGGGGCAGTGATTTCGAAAACTATTATGATGAAATATCCAAATGCCTGGCAGAAAAAAAGCAAGCATATAGAGAGATGATTGTAGAAACATGAGTTTTTGGAAAAAGATTTTTTCTTTAAAAAATAAAAATAGAAACCGGATGGCTGATTCCCAGTACGAAGACCGAGAAGAGATTCAGTGGGATGACATTGTCCTGAAAAGGGAAAATGTGAATATTCATGATGAATTCCAAAGAAAACAGTATGTGGAAGGCTGTCTGGAGCAGATGATGGATGCAGAGAAAGAGCTTCATCAGCTGAATTATGAGTACAGCGTAGTGACTTCCCATCTGACTGACATAGAAGAACTGGAAGCACTGCCACAGGCCATGTATGAGGATATCAAGGAAACTGCCTCCCAGGTGGTGAAAATCGAACATGATCAGGAAGTGTACCATAAAAACAGTCATATGGAAGACATTCAGTTCGAAAGAATGCAGCAGATGGAGGATGAGGTAGAATCCGGAATCGAAAAACTGAAGAAGGCGGAAGAGTTTCATAAATTAGTCAAAAGTGACCTGCGCAAGTTAAACGGAGAGAAAAAAGCATACCAGTTCAGAAAGTCGGAACTGGAAGAAGATGTGGATGGTTATACCGGGATGGCCAAAATATGTTTTGGCGCCATGGCGCTGTGTCTGGTTGTGCTTTTGATTCTGCAGATCACATTGGAACTGGATGCAAGGCTGGGATATGTGCTTATGGTGTGCGTGATGGCCCTGGTGATTGTAAATTTCTACATCCGGTACAATGATGCACAAAAAGAACTGGTGAAAGTGGAACGTGAAATCAACCGGATCATAATCACATCCAACCGTGTAAAGATCCGTTATGTCAATAATAAAAATCTATTGGATTATTTGAAACTGAAATATGAAGTGGAAAATGCAAAAGAGCTGGCTAAGAACTGGGATGATTACCAGACCGAAAAGAAAGAGCGGGAGCTTTTGGAACAGGCGGAGCTGGATTATACCTTTTATCAAAAAGAGCTGTTGAAAAAGCTTCGCAGATCAAGAGTAAAGGATACCAGTGTCTGGTTGCATCAGGCAGCAGCCATTGTGAATCCAAAAGAAATGGTAGAACTCAGGCATCAGCTGATCGGTCGCAGGCAGGCTTTGCGGGAACAGATGGATCACAACCGGAAGCTGGCATCTTCTTCCAAGGAGGAACTGAAGGATATCAGCCAGAATTATCCACAGTATGCGGAGGAGATTCTGAAATTGATGTCGAAATACGAAGCAGCCGGAAGCTGATGTAGGAGCTTTGTGTCTATATCTCCAGGTTGACAGAAATGTTGTGGGCATGCTAAGATAAAATGGCTTTAGCGTGGTAAAACGCTAAAGGAAGAGGAGGAAAAAACATGAGAAAATTATTAGCAGTTCTTTGTGTCATGACATTGACACTCAGCATGCTGACAGCATGTGGCTCCGCAAAGGAGACAGAAAGTGCAGCAGAGGATACAACTGCTGCAGCAGCAGAAACAGAAACAGAAGCAGCAGATGATGCAGCGGAAACAGAAGCAGCAGACAGCACAGAAAGAACTACTTTTGTAGTAGGTTTTGATGCTGAATTCCCACCATATGGCTTTGCAGATGAGAATGGTGAATATACAGGATTTGACCTGGAACTGGCAGAAGCTGTATGTGAAATGGAAGGTTGGGAACTGGTAAAACAGCCAATTGACTGGGATGCAAAAGATATGGAGCTTTCTACAGGTGCTATTGACTGTATCTGGAACGGTTTTACAATGAATGGACGTGAAGATCAGTATACCTGGTCTGAACCATATATTGATAACAGCCAGGTTTATGTAGTAGCAGCAGATTCCGGAATTTCTTCTCCGGCAGATCTGGCAGGAAAAGCAGTTGGTGTTCAGAAAGATTCTTCTGCACTGGCAGCACTGGAAGATGAAGAAAATGCAGATCTTATGGCAAGCTTCGGTACTTTGACACAGTATGCTGATTACAATACAGCATTTATGGATCTGGAAGCAGGTGGAATCGACTGTGTAGCACTGGATATCGGTGTTGCAAATTACCAGATCGCATCCAGAGGAGACGGATATGTGATGCTGGATGAAAAGCTTGCAACAGAACAGTATGGTATCGGCTTCCTGCTTGGCAACGAAGAACTTCGTGATATCGTACAGAAAGATGTAGAAGCTCTTTACGAAGACGGAACTGTAACAGCATTAGCAGAAAAATACGATTTGGTTGATTGCCTTTGTCTTGGCAAATAAATAGTCATTTCGGGGAAGCAGGACGGTCTGGCTGTCGCTGCTTCCTTTTTCTATATCACTTTTTATATTATGTTACTATTCAGAAACCCATTCGCAAAACATTTTATTCCATTTTGCATGGCTCTGAATAGTTTCCATATTACAAATGCAGTAGTGGGGTTTAAACTATGGATTTCATGATGATTTTTTCACAATTAGGAAAGGGACTTATTGTTTCTGTTGAGATATTTATTCTTACGCTGGTATTCTCCATGCCACTGGGGCTCCTGGTTTCTTTTGGAAGAATGTCCAAAAATATCGTGATCAGAACGATCATGAAGGTATATATATCCATTATGCGTGGAACACCGCTGATGCTTCAACTGATCGTTGTTTATTTTGCCCCGTATTATGTGCTGGGGATGAAAATCTCTTCGACATATCGTTTTATTGCAGTTATTATCGGATTTGCAGTAAACTATGCGGCCTATTTTGCTGAAATCTACAGAGGCGGTATTGAGTCCATGCCGAAGGGGCAGTACGAAGCGGCTCAGGTACTGGGATATGGAAAGGCACAGACCTTTTGGAAAATCATTCTTCCCCAGGTGATCAAACGGATATTGCCCGCTGTAACCAATGAAATCATCACGCTGGTAAAAGATACATCCCTTGCTTTTGTTATTGCAGTTGCTGAGATGTTTACCATTGCAAAGCAGATCGCTGCAGCCCAGGCAAGCATTTTCCCGCTTATGATTGCAGGCGCATACTATTTCATCTTTAATCTGGTGGTGGCGCTCATTATGGAATATGCAGAGAAGAAATGTAACTATTATAGATAGGTGCGGGAGA
>JBJENT010000070.1:0-5710 GCA_051880335.1 Lachnospiraceae bacterium | reverse complement strand
GATCTGGAGGTCTTGAAAGACATTTCCCTGAATGTGAAAAAGGGCGAAGTAGTGTCGATCATCGGCCCTTCCGGTTCCGGAAAATCCACCTTACTCAGATGTGCTACCCTTCTGGAAAGAATGGATGGAGGAGATCTGATTTATCTGGGAGAAGCAGTATGCCGGGATGAAAATGGGGAGAGTAAATATGTCTCCAAAAAGGAACTCAAAAAGTTCCATCGGTATTTCGGACTGGTTTTTCAGAATTTTAATTTGTTCCCTCATTTTAGTGTAATGAAGAATATCATAGACGCACCGGTCAGTGTGGCAGGCGTTCCGAAAAAAGAGGCGGAACAGACCGCCAGGGAATTATTAAAACAGCTTGGGCTGGAAGACAAGGCAGATGCCTATCCATATCAGCTTTCCGGTGGCCAGCAGCAGCGCGTCTCCATAGCAAGAGCCCTTGCCTTAAAACCACAGATTCTTTTCTTCGATGAACCCACATCAGCACTGGATCCGGAGCTTACTGCAGAAGTACTGAAAGTCATCAAACAGCTTGCAAAAGAACATATGACCATGATCATTGTGACCCATGAAATGAATTTTGCAAGGGAAGTGTCAGATAAGATCATCTTTATGGAAGATGGCGTGATCCAGCAGCAGGGAACACCTCAGGAAATCTTCCAGTCACCAAATGAACGAGTACGGGAATTTATCGGGAAGTTGTCTGATTAGGTGATGCGATAATATTTTTCTACTGGAATGATAAGCCCCTGCTTACCGAATATGAGGTAAGCAGGGGTTTTTGTATAGAAAAGGCTTCTGCCGCGGGGACAGAAGCCATAAAACTTCAACAAGCTATTTTGCTATATTTTTACAGGTCTTCACCGGTCAGAAGCTTATAAGCCTGAAGGTATTTATCAATTGTCTTCTGCACGATATCCTGTGGAAGAGTCCAATCATGACCTTCATGGCTGGTGAGCCAGTCACGGGCAAACTGCTTGTCAAAGGATGGCTGGCCATGGCCCGGTTCATATCCATCAGCAGGCCAGAAACGGGAGCTGTCCGGTGTCAGCATTTCATCACCCAGAACGATGTTTCCCTGCTCGTCCAGACCAAATTCAAATTTTGTGTCTGCAATGATGATTCCCTTTGATAAAGCATAATCTGCGCATTTCTTATATAAAGCGATGGTATAATCACGAAGCTTGGAAGCGTATTCCTCTCCTTTTCCCGGGAAGCGCTTCTCTAAATATTCTACACTCTGTTCGTAGGAAATGTTTTCGTCATGATCTCCGATCTCAGCTTTGGTAGAAGGAGTATAGATAGGCTCCGGTAATTTGTCGGATTCTTTTAAGCCTTCCGGAAGCTTGATGCCACATACAGTGCCACTTTCCTGATAGCTTTTCCAGCCACTGCCTGTGATATAGCCACGAACAATACATTCAACCGGAAGCATTTCCAGTTTTTTGCACATCATGCTGTTTCCATCGAACTCCGGTTTCCGGAAAAATTCCGGCATATCTTTTACATCCGTTGAAATCATGTGGTTTGGAAGGATATCCTGTGTCAGATTAAACCAGAATTTGGACATCTGTGTCAGAACCGTACCTTTTTTGGTTACAATATTATGGAGAATCACGTCATAGCAGCTGATACGGTCAGTAGCTACCATGATCAGGCTGTCTCCGTTATCGTAGATCTCACGTACTTTGCCTTCTTTGATAGGCTTTAATGCGTCTGTACTCATATTATCATTTACCTCCGGGAGTTTTCATTTGCTAATTTGTACTATATCAAATTGTATTAGGCTTATCAATGGATTTTTCAGGCTGCATGCCAATGAATTTTTTCAGGTTGCTTTTCAATTTTGTTGCAATCCATTTTTTACTGTTGTAAGATGAAAAAGATGTATGCAGTATTTTGTCTTTTCACGGGTTCAGTTTTGAGGAGAGCTGTAATTTTGAGAAGAGATAATCACTTTTTTGAGGAGAAAAGCGTATGCAGGAAAATTTATTTATGTTAGAGGAGTTAAATGACAACCTGAGGGAAGAGTGCGGCGTTTTCGGGATGTATGACTTTGATGGCGGTAATGTGTCCAGCTCCATTTATTATGGTCTTTTATCCCTGCAGCACCGTGGACAGGAAAGCTGCGGTATCGCAGTATCAGATACCAAAGGGCCAAAGGGCAGGGTTTTGTCCAGCAAAGACATGGGACTGGTAAATGAAGCATTTAAACCGGAACATCTGGAAAAACTGGTAGGAGACATTGGTGTAGGGCATGTGCGTTATTCCACAGCAGGAAGTTCCACCAGAGAAAATGCCCAGCCGCTTGTACTGAACTATGTGAAGGGCACACTGGGACTTGCCCATAACGGAAATCTGATCAATGCCCCACAGTTGAGAGATGAACTGGCTTATACCGGTGCAATTTTTCAGACGACCATTGATTCAGAGGTAATTGCTTATTACATTGCCAGAGAAAGGCTGAATTCCAAAACCGTTGAGGAAGCAGTGGCGAGAGCAATGAAACGGATCAAGGGAGCTTATTCCCTGGTCATCATGTCGCCGAGAAAGCTCATCGGAGCAAGGGATCCTTTTGGTTTCAGACCGCTTTGTATCGGCAAAAGAGATAATTGTTATATTCTGGCATCAGAGTCCTGTGCACTGGATACCATTGGTGCTACCTTTATCCGGGATGTGCTTCCGGGAGAGATTGTAACCATTTCTCCGGGGAAAGGAATCCAGTCGGATACTTCCATGTGCATTCCAAAAGAAGAACATGCCAGATGTATTTTTGAATATATTTATTTTGCAAGGCCGGATAGTAAACTGGATCAGGTCAGCGTATACAATTCCCGTATGCTGGCCGGAAAATTCCTGGCAATGGACAGCCCGGTAGAAGCTGATATGGTGGTAGGCGTACCGGAATCCGGTAACGTGGCTGCTCTGGGTTATTCCCTGCAGTCCGGGATTCCTTACGGACAAGCCTTTGTAAAAAATACCTATATCGGCAGAACCTTTATCAAGCCGAAACAGAAAAACCGGGAAAGCAGCGTGCAGGTCAAACTAAACGCAATCCGGGAAGCTGTGGATGGAAAGAGAATCATTATGGTGGATGACTCGATTGTAAGGGGAACCACATCCGACCGTATTGTAAAGATGCTTCGGGATGCCGGTGCAAAAGAGGTACATATGCGTGTCAGCTCGCCGCCATTTTTATGGCCCTGCTATTTCGGTACCGATGTACCTGCAAGAGAGCAGCTGATCGCTTACAACCGTTCTATAGAGGAAATCAGGCAGATCATAGGAGCCGATTCTTTGGGCTATCTGAGAATCGAAAGACTTCCGGAGATGGTAGACGGAATCGGCATCTGTACGGGATGCTTCACCGGAAAATACCCCATGGATCCTCCTGATGAGGATATCCGAGGTGAGTTTGACCGGTAGGGTGGAAGCCGGAGATCTGAAAAAAGCTGAAAATCGGAAAGCCGGAAGAAGAAAGCAGAAAGCCGGGAACAGGAAACTGAAGAGTTGGAAAGCCGGAAACTGAGAATCCAGATAATGGGAAAATTTTAAAGATAGAGAAACAAGGCAAGAAAAGAAAAAGAATAAAAGAACAAGGAGAAACGACTATGGCAACAGACAGATACACCAGCCCGCTCTCTGAGCGATATGCAAGTAAGGAAATGCAGTACATCTTTTCACAGGACATGAAATTCAAAACATGGAGAAAGCTGTGGATTGCTCTGGCAGAAACAGAGAAAGAACTTGGACTTGATATTACCCAGGAACAGATTGATGAATTAAAGGCACATGCGGAAGATATTAACTATGATGTTGCCAAAGAAAGAGAAAAACTGGTTCGTCACGATGTTATGAGCCATGTGTATGCTTATGGCCAGCAGTGTCCTAAGGCAAAAGGCATTATTCATCTTGGTGCCACATCCTGTTATGTGGGAGATAATACCGATATTATTATCATGACAGAAGCACTGAAACTGGTAAAAAAGAAACTGGTCAGCGTGATCGATGAACTGGGAAAATTTGCAGAAAAATATAAAGACCAGCCGACCCTTGCTTTCACCCATTTCCAGCCTGCGCAGCCTACTACGGTAGGAAAGAGAGCCACTCTCTGGGCACAGGAATTCTGTCTGGATCTGGAAGAACTGGATTTTGTATTATCCAATATGAAGCTGCTCGGGTCAAAAGGAACTACCGGAACACAGGCTTCCTTCCTGGAGTTGTTTGACGGGGACCAGAAGACAATCGATAAAATCGATCCGATGATTGCTGCCAAGATGGGATTCAAGGAATGTTATCCGGTATCCGGACAGACTTATTCCAGAAAAATCGATACTCGGGTATGCAATGTACTGGCAGGTATCGCTGCATCTGCCCATAAGATGAGTAACGACATCCGTCTCCTGCAGCATTTGAAAGAAGTAGAGGAACCTTTTGAAAAATCACAGATTGGTTCTTCTGCCATGGCTTACAAGAGAAATCCTATGAGAAGCGAGCGTATTGCTTCTTTGGCAAGATATGTGATGATCGATGCATTGAATCCGGCTATTACATCCGCAACCCAGTGGTTCGAAAGAACACTGGACGATTCCGCCAATAAGCGTCTTTCCGTTCCGGAAGGCTTTTTAGCCACCGATGGTATTCTGGATCTTTGCCTGAATGTAGTGGACGGCCTTGTGGTATATCCAAAAGTAATTGAAAAGAGACTGATGAGCGAGCTGCCATTTATGGCAACGGAAAACATCATGATGGATGCAGTAAAAGCCGGTGGAGACAGACAGGAACTGCATGAAAAGATTCGTGTCCTTTCCATGGAAGCAGGAAAGAACGTAAAGGTAGAAGGAAAAGATAACAACCTTCTGGAACTGATCGCAGCAGACGAATCCTTCAATATGACATTGGAAGAACTGCAGAAATGTATGGATCCTTCCAAATATGTGGGAAGAGCACCACTTCAGGTTGAGAATTTCCTGAAAAATGTGATCAATCCAATCAGGGAAGCTAATAAAGAACTTCTCGGTGCGAAAGCAGAGATTAATGTGTAAATATGATTTTATAAGAGTGCAGATTCTGTAGGATCTGCACTTTTGTTATGGAGAAAATGAAGATTCAGAAGATTTTTATTCATAACACAAATTTACAATGCAGAATTGCCACAAGTATGTTATACTTGTCGATGGAAGAAAAGATTCCAATGATTTTATGCAGGAATTGCGTGGAAATTTTGTAATATTGATGTTTGATTTGCACGATTTTTACAGAATCCGTGCAGCAAGAGAGGAGAACAAAATGGTTAAAGCAGTAGTTGGAGCAAACTGGGGAGATGAAGGAAAGGGTAAAATTACCGATATGCTGGCAGAAAAGGCCGACATTATCGTTCGTTTTCAGGGTGGTGCCAACGCAGGTCACACAATTGTAAATAAATATGGCAAATTTGCATTGCACACATTACCTTCCGGTGTATTTTATGATCATACTACCAGCATCATTGGTAATGGTGTAGCACTGAACATTCCGGTTCTTTTTAACGAAATCAAATCCATTACAGATAAAAATGTACCGGCTCCAAAGATTCTGGTTTCCGACAGAGCCCAGATGGTGATGCCATATCATATTTTATTTGATCAGTATGAAGAGGAACGTCTTGGTGGCAAGTCCTTCGGTTCCACAAAATCCGGTATTGCACCATTTTATTCTGATAAATATG
>JBJENT010000069.1:0-3730 GCA_051880335.1 Lachnospiraceae bacterium | reverse complement strand
ACCGTACAAAAAAAGAAGCAAAAGACCTTTGGTCTAATGCTTCCTTCTTTATTTTTTCCCTTACTTTTCAAGAAAATTTTCATTCGAAAATTCGAACGATTTTGGAAAATCGGGGACGAAGATAATCATGTACATTATTCAAACTCTATCGTTCCCGGTGGTTTACTGGTCAGATCATAGACTACTCTGTTTACGCCCTTCACCTCATTAATAATCCTATTCATCACCTTCTGAAGTACTTCAAATGGAATCTGTGCGCACTCCGCTGTCATAAAGTCGGATGTGCTTACTGCCCTGAGGGCTACTGCATAATCATAGGTTCTGAAGTCACCCATGACACCTACGGAACGCATATTGGTCAGCGCTGCGAAGTACTGGCCTAAGCCTTTGTCACAGCCTGCTTTTGCGATTTCTTCCCGGAAAATAAAATCTGCATCCTGTACGATACGTACTTTGTCTGCGGTTACTTCTCCGATGATACGGATGCCCAGGCCCGGGCCCGGGAATGGCTGTCTGTATACCAGATTTTCAGGAATGCCCAGTTCCAGCCCGGCACGTCTTACTTCATCCTTGAAAAGCAGACGGAGCGGCTCGATGATTTCACGGAAATCTACATAATCCGGAAGACCGCCTACGTTATGGTGGCTCTTGATCACTGCCGAATCACCCAGACCACTCTCGATTACGTCCGGATAAATGGTTCCCTGTACCAGATAATCCACCTTGCCGATTTTCTTTGCTTCTTCTTCAAATACACGGATAAATTCTTCTCCGATGATCTTTCTCTTCTGTTCCGGTTCCGATACGCCGGCCAGTTTGGAATAAAACCGTTCCTGCGCATTGACACGGATAAAGTTAAGGTCATATGGACCATCCGGACCAAAGACTGCTTCCACTTCATCTCCTTCGTTTTTTCGAAGAAGACCATGATCCACAAAGACACAGGTAAGCTGTTTTCCTACCGCTTTGGATAAAAGAACTGCTGCCACAGAAGAATCCACACCGCCGGATAAAGCGCAGAGCACTTTACCCTCTCCTACTTTTTCACGGATCTGCTTGATAGATGTTTCTACAAAAGAATCCATTCTCCAGTCACCACTGCACTGGCAGATATCCATCACAAAGCTGTGCAGCATCTTGATTCCTTCTACAGTATGCATGACTTCCGGATGGAACTGCACTGCATAAAGCTTCTTTTCTACATTTTCCATACCGGCAACCGGACATACCGGAGTCTTGGCAATGACCTTAAAGCCTTCCGGTGCCTTGGCAATATAATCCGTATGACTCATCCAGCAGATGGTTTTTTCTTCTACATCTTTAAAAAGTGCAGAGGATTTGTCCACTTCCACTTCTGTCTTTCCATATTCGCTGACCGGTGCAGTAGCTACCTGTCCACCCAGCATATGTGCGATCAGCTGGGAACCATAGCATATGCCCAGGATCGGTATCCCCAGCTGAAAAATCTCCATATCACATATTGCAGAGTCTTCTGCATAAACACTATTGGGACCACCCGTAAAGATAATCCCTTTTGGATTTAATTCTTTGATTTTATCTAAACTTAATGTGTAAGGATGAACCTCACAGTAAACATTGCATTCTCTGACGCGGCGGGCAATCAGCTGATTATACTGTCCACCAAAGTCAAGGACGATGACCATTTCCCGATTCATGATGTACCTCCTTCGTATCTGCTTTAACAACTTATTTATTATACGTTGATAACTTTCTCCTTGTAAAGCACTCAATCCACATTTCTTGTATGCTTTTGCAGATATTTTTCTCTGGTAGCCATACCCCCACGAATATGCCGCTCTGATTTATTCACATCCAATACATTTCTGACCTGCTTCGCCAGTGCCGGATTGATTACTGCCAGCCTCTCTGTCACGTCTTTATGTACCGTACTCTTACTGATCCCAAATTCTTTCGCGGTCTGTCTGACCGTTGCATTATTCTCAATGATATAACCAGCTACAGCGATTACACGATCGTGAAGCAAATCTCCGGATTTGCTCATCATCATAACAAGTATCCCCCTGCCTTGCTTTGTTACATCTTATGCCTGCCCAAATGAGAATATACCTTGATTTGTATTGAAAACTGTACTCATTTGGGCTAAAATCTAATGGATATTAGCATTTTCTATAATTCCAGGAGGCATTACGCTATGTTTGGAAAAAATCCTGCAAAGCAGGGACTTAAAATCATTATTGTTGGCTGTGGAAAAGTCGGTGCCACGCTGATCGAACAGCTCAGCAAAGAAGGACATGATATTACTATCATCGATAAAAATTCTGATAAGATAACAGAAATCACAAACCTTTATGATATCATGGGGATCACCGGAAATGGTGCCAGTTACAGTGTGCAGAAATCAGCCGGAATCGACTCTGCTGATCTTCTGATTGCAGTAACCGCTTCAGATGAACTGAATCTTTTATGCTGCACCATCGCCAGACAGGTGGGCCACTGCTCCACCATTGCCCGGGTACGTACTCCGGATTACAGCAATGAAGTAGGTTACCTGCGGGATGCTCTGGGTCTTGCCATGATTATCAATCCGGAGCTGGAAGCGGCAAAAGAAGCGGCCCGCATTCTCTATCTTCCCACTGCCCTTGAAGTCAATTCCTTTGCCCATGGGCAGGCAGAAATGGTAAAATTCAAAATTCCGGAAGGAAACATTCTGGACAATATGACCATTGCTGATCTGGGAAAAAATATTGCCCATAACATTCTGATCTGTGCAGTAGAAAGAGAGGGCAATGTCTATATACCTTCCGGCAATTTCCGTTTGGCGGCAGGCGATGTGATTTCCTTTGTGGCATCCAATAAAGTTCCGAAATACTTCCTCGGATCGGTGGGTATCAAAAATGGTCGTATCAAAAATACCATGATCATCGGCGGCGGTAAGGTTGCATACTATCTTGCGAGCCAGCTGACCCATATGGGAATCGCCATTAAGATCATCGAAAGCGACAAGGCCCGCTGCGAAGAGCTTTCCCTGCTTCTTCCAAAAGCCATCATCATCAATGGAGATGGCACGGATCAGGAGCTTCTTCGGGAAGAAGGCATTGAATCTGCCGATTCCTTTGTTCCACTGACTGGTATTGACGAGGAAAATGTAATGCTTACCCTGTTTGCCAAACAGGTATCCAAAGCAAAGGTGATCACAAAGATCAACCGGAATACCTTCCGCGAAGTCATCAACAGTCTGGATCTGGGCAGTGTGGTATATCCACGATACATTACTTCTGAGGCGATCATTGCTTATGTACGTGCAAAAAAAGCCTCTCGAAACCGGAACATTGAAACCCTCTATCATATGTTTGATTCCCGTGTGGAAGCCATCGAATTCTGCATCGATGAAGAATCCGCAGTAACCGGAAAAACACTGATGGAACTGAATCTGAAAGACAATCTGCTGATTGCATGTATCAACCGAAATGGTTCTATCATCATTCCTAGCGGTCAGGATTCCATTCAGGTAGGTGACACGGTTATCATCGTTACCACCCACATCGGATTCAGTGATATTCTTGATATTTTGAAATAAAATGATAACTATTCTGAATAGTATTATAAAATGTAGGTAAGGATCGATATGAATAGTTCAGTTATTCGCTATATTTTAGGATGGGTTTTAAAGATTGAAGCAATTTTGTTACTGCTTCCCACCCTGGTTGCAATCATTTATAAAGAGTCTGCCGGCTTTTATTATCTGCTG
>JBJENT010000068.1:0-19577 GCA_051880335.1 Lachnospiraceae bacterium | reverse complement strand
AGTAGCTGTCATATAAACCGTATCTGTCTTATCTCCCAGCTGGAAATAGGTTTGTCCGGTACTGCTGTTTCGGCTTCCTACATACAGAATTTTTTCTGAGCTATCCAGACATGTTATGGTGATTGTCTTTCTGGTCGCCTCATCCAATCCATATTCTTCCAGATTCTCCGGTGTATCCAATGTCCTTGTCACAGACAAAGCAGCCAGATCTGCTGTGAGAATGGAAATTCTTGCCTCATCCATTACAAAATCTACATCTTCCGGACAGTTCCACAGGCCGGATGTCTGCTCAAAGTAAATGGTGCCTTCTTCTCCGTCAAAGGAAAGACCTGCAATCTGTTCCGGCGGGATGGACAGGACAATGGTACTTGCCATTTGCTGCAGAGAGCTTTCTTCCTGTGCCTTTTCCTGTCTTTTATTATAAATGGTCAGCCCGACATAAAGCAGGATCAGTATGATGATAAAGACAACGCCCTTTATCAGATTTTTCTTCTTTTTCTGTGACATTATCTTTTTCTCCTTTTTACCCAGACTGTCAGACCTGCTGCTACAAAAACAGCCGGAATCACAAATACGGTAAGTACCGTCCATACATTTGCAGAGAAATCCGTTATGGTCAGCGAAGATACCTGCAGATTTTTGGTCGGCACTGCTGCGCTAAGCTCTCCCGCATTACATAAATAGGATAACGAGTCTCCAATCAGCTGGGCATTTGCACCGGATACGCTCTGGTTATAGTCTTCATCCAGAATATATCCTGTGCTATAGTAGATAATCTCTGTATCCACCGTTTTGTCCGTGTTGATATCTTCCTGAATCAGCATTCCTACGGTAAAAGGCCCATCGATATCACCCGGCTCTTTTTCCGATGTGCTCATGTTCTGAACATCTTCCTTGGCATAAGAGCTTGCTGATGTCATCAAAAGCGGGACATGTGAAATGGAGCTTCGATAGGTTTCCATTTCCATAACAGCCTGCGCCATCGGTGTGATCACATAGGTATTACCGTATACCCCTGCTGTAATTTCCGAGTAATAAACATCCGGCAAAACAGAATACTGATATGCGATATATTTGTCTGAATCACCTTCCAGAATGATTCCCGGGTCCTTATAGACCCCATAGTTTGCCAGAATGGTTTCAAAATTCACAAGAGGCACACCGGAATAATTGGAGAAAATGATTGCTTTTCCTCCTGCCTCCAGATAACGTAGGATCTTTTCAGCCTCCTCCGGAGAATAATCCTTGGTAGGTGCATTTATGATAATACCGGCTGCATCCTGAGGAACACTGTCTGCCGACATCAGATTCAGCTGTGCCAGATCAATATTGTTCTTCTGAATAACCTCTGTATAGGATTCTCCCAGCGGCTGTTCACCATTTGCATTCAATACATAAAATACCGGTATGTCATCGGATGTAACATAATCGATTGCACTGGTTATCATACCTTCTGCATCAAAGCCCACCTTTACAACCGAGTTCGTAGCATAAGAATAATCCGTCAGATACATATCTTCCGCAGATACTACCTTGGATCTTGTATCACTTACAGCGATCACACTGTTATTTGCTACGGTATCTTCTGTATACTGGCCGGTGAATCCCGGATATACCGCCGGATCTACCTGGCTGGTGGTAATATGGCTGCTGGCATCGTTGTAACGTTCCAGTATCTTTACAATGTAATCATCTTCCTGGCCGCTTTCACAGATATAATAAAGCGACACGTCCTGATTTAAGGTCTGTAAAAAGTTTTCTGTTGTTTCTGTTAAGGTATATAATTTTGCCGAGCTGAAATCACGCTGGGTCATCTGGGAGGGCATCCCGCTTACAATCAGATTTACCAGAATGGCTGCCACGATGACAAGGGCACAAACCAGCATACTATAGGAACCGTTTTTCAGTCTTTTTCCCTGATCGTTCATGTTTTCGTTCATATTTCCACCTCCTAACTCCATCTTCTCTTATTCAGAGTCTGCATGGACAGGAAGAGGGCCACAACTGTGATAGACAGGTAATACACGATTCCTCTGATATCAAGTACGCCTTCAAAAAAGCTTTCCAATCTTCCATTCATATAAAACACAGATAATACTTTCTGTAACAGTCCCTCTAAAAGCATCGGATTGATAAAATAGACTGCAAATAATATGGCTGCTCCTATTGCACATACTGCAAGGGATACGGAGCTGTTTTTTGTCAGATTATATAAAATCGCAGATATCAGTACAACGATGACTTCAAAAGAGATCAGAGAAGCTTTCGCTGTTCCGGGTACCATGTGGGAAAGATTGTCCATCAGGAAACATATCATCAGCGTTCCAAAGCTGGTCACTGCTGCAATAATCGGATTTTCTGTCAAAGAGGAACAGAATACTCCGATGGCAATATTGGCACATCCCAACAGGAAAAAGCTCAGTATGGACATATAAGCCACCGCCATATTGATCATTCCATACCTGGATAAAATAAGCGGATAGGTACAGACAATCAGCATAGGAACTGCAAACAGTGTTACCACTGCCAGAAATTTTCCAAGTACAATATCACTGACAGTAAGGGGCAGTGTCAAAAGAAGCTGGTCTGTTTTCTGTTTTTTCTCTTCTGCCAGCACACGCATGGTCAAAATCGGAACAAATATTAAAAATATGAATTGTACACTCTGTAGTACTGCTTCAAATCTGGGTGATGCCAGATTCAGATTTAAGTAGGCAAAGTATAAGCTGATCATGACAAGCATAAACGCAATAAAAACATAGCCTATCATGGAAATCAAATAGCTTCGCATTTCTTTTCTATATACTGCTGCCATTCTCTTTTTCCTCCAAATTCTCTTTTACTTCCGCACCCCGTTGTTTTTCTCTCTCTTGTTCTTTGCTCTCTGCTTTTCCACTGTCTTCCTTTTCACCACTGGTCAGCTGCAGGAAAACATCTTCCAGAGACATACTCATGCCCTTCATCTCCAGAATAGGCATCTTGAGTTCTGCAAACTGATAAAACAGTGATCTTCTGATATCCCCATTTCCTTTTATCTGAATCTGTATACGATATGCATCCTTGTCTACCGTATCCTCTTTTATTTCCAATGATGTGATCTCTTCATATCCTGCAAGAACCTGCCTGATTTTCTCTTCTTCACCATCCACCACCAGTTCCAGACTTCCGGCGCCAATGAACATCTGCTCCAATTTATCGGTAGGACTGATGGTCACCAGCCTGCCTTTATTGATGATCAGCACCTCATCGCATACTTCACTGATCTCGGATAGAATATGGGAACTGATGATAACGGTATGTTTTTCCCCCAGACTTTTTACCAGTTCACGTATTTCGATAATCTGCTGTGGGTCAAGACCTACCGTTGGCTCGTCCAGAATAATGATCTCCGGATACCCTATCATCGCCTGAGCGATTCCTACCCTCTGCCGATAGCCCTTTGACAGGTTCTTGATCAGACGGTTCTGCATATCCGTTATTTTAACGATTTCCATGACCTCTTCGGTCATTTTCTTCCATTCAGCTTTTGGGATTCCCTTTAGATCAGCCACTGTAGTCAGGTATTCTTTTACTGTCATATCCACATAAAGTGGCGGAATCTCCGGTAAATACCCGATGCATTTTTTTGCCTCTTCCGGTTCTGCAACGATATCATGGCCATGGATGATCACTTCGCCGGAAGTACTGGCAATATACCCTGTGATCATATTCATGGTCGTAGATTTACCGGCTCCGTTTGGCCCCAGAAAACCATATATCTTACCGCTTTCCAGTTGGAAAGACAGATCTTTCACTGCATAATGATCCCCGTATTTTTTTACAAGGTTTTTCACTTCTATCAAGGTCCTTACCTCCTGTTCTTCTGCCCCTTTTCGATTCTTCAGGGGCAACCTGTTAAGAGTACACTCGCTTTTCACTTGTCTCACCCTATTGTACCACATCCCTGTGTCCAAATTGTTAAAACAACTGAAAAGCGCCTGCCCAACGGGCAGACGCCTCTCTCATCAGGCAAAATAGCCTATGTAATCATAAGTTAAATTACAGTTTTGTTGCCCAATCAGCCATGTTAGCTTTGTAGAATGTGTAAGGAATACCTGTCAGAACAGATGTGCCATCGCCATCAGCTTCTGCTGTGAATGTTTCTTCACCGTATTCGCCCCATGCCTGCATTGTGAAGGAAGAACCTGCTTTACCATCAAAGCCATCGTTCTGAACTGCCATCTGGATAGCTGCTGTAGAAGCACCAAGGTGAGATACATCCCAAAGCATCATGTAAGGACATACGAAGGAGAATTCATCATCAGATTCAGATGAAGGCATATAGTTAGCCATTTCTGAAGGAAGTCCTAAACCTGTTAACTTGATATCAGAACCAGCCTGTGTAAGAACTTCACCAGCTGCTGCGATACCTACAGTTGTAGGAGAGATGATAGCATCAACTTTGTTTTCAGCAAGGAAAGCCTGAGCCTGTGTTGTAGACTTTGTAGCTTCGTCATCACCGTATTTCTTGTCAAGCTCTGGGCTTACTTTACCAGCGTAGATAGGATTTGTTAATTCTTTTTCCATTTCAGCAATCCAGCCATTCTGTACTGGAGTGTCGATACCTGCAGAAAGAACACCTAATTTGATTTCTTCGCCAGAGTAGTCAGCAAGAGCTTTTGTAACTGTGTCAAGCATGGAACCATCGTTCTTGTCAAATGGAACTTTCAGAACTGCCATAACAGCTGCACGAACCTGCATAGCACCGATATCTGCGGAAGATGCCTGGTTGTTGTGTGTAATACGATAGTCAGCAGATGCTGCAGAGTCAACAGATACGATCGGAATATTAGCACTCTGAGCTTTTGCAAATACTTCATCAAAACCTGTATCACCGTTTGTGGAGATAGATAATGATTTAGCACCAGCTGTGATAGATTCATCGATTAACTGTACCTGAGCTGCTACTGTTGTTTCTGCTGGGGATTTCTCAACACAAGCTTCACCAACCTGTGCCATGTAGCTTGAGAAACCATCATACATGATAACACCAAAAGCGTTACCTACGGATTTGAACATGAATACATGAGATCCGTTAACGTCGCCTGTGTTACCAGCGCCTTCTGCTGCTGGAGCTGCCTCTTCTGTTGCAGCTGCTGCTTCTTCTGTTGCAGCTGGAGCGCTTGTGTCAGCTGCTGCGTCTTTGCTTCCGCCACAACCAACGAGTGTTGCACTGATCATTGCGATAGCAAGACCAAGAGCTAAAAACTTTTTCATTTTCATTGTTTTCTTTCCTCCTTAAAGATGTGTATATATAAACTTTATGTTTATATCATTATTATTTCGCAAATCTTTCTTTTGCTTTCTTTGCATCAGCCTGCTGCTCAGCCCACCACTGAGCGGATTTCTCTGCGCATTCTTTCTTTGCTGCAGCGATCTTGTCGTTCAGCTTCTGGATCTGTGCATCTTTATCAGATGCGCCGGATTTCTGAATCTCTTTAATCTGAGCTTTCAGTTCCTTCACTTCATCAGCAGTACGATAATTAATTGCTTCAATGTTCTTATTATTATGGTAAATCAGGTGTAACTTGATATCCTTGATCATCTGTTTGTTGATCGTAGAGATCAAAATAGTAAGAATCAGGATAACACCGGTAAAAATCTTCTTTGCATTCGGATCGAAACCTAACAGACCAAGTGTATAGGTAAGGAATGCCATAATAAAGGTAGCAATGATCGGTCCATACATTTTACCTTTACCACCGTTTGTGGATACACCACCAAGTACGGCGCAGGCAATTGCTGTCATTTCATAACCGGTACCCATGGAAGAGGATACACCGCCACCCATACGTCCGATGAAGAAGATGGAACCAATACCAGCCATAAAGCCCATTAAGATGAACACTTCCATCTTGATCGCTTTTACACTGATACCTGAGTAGGTAGCACAGGTTCTGTTGTTACCTACGATATAAACTTTACGTCCAAATGTGGTACGGTGTAACACGAAACAGAAGATTACACCCATGATCAGGAATAACACCATTGACAGCGGAATCATCTCGCCGATGTTATACCAGCCAATCTTGTTATACCATTTCGGGAAATTCTTTAAAGAATTCTCTCCCAGTGTAATTTCAACGATACCACGGAAAAGCATGGATGTTGAAATGGTTGTGATAACCGCCGGCATTTCCAGGAACGCTACGCAGAATCCGTTGAATGCGCCACAAAGCATACAGGTCAGTACACCACAGATCACTGCAACCAGCCAGAATACACCATGATCCATCATCAGACCGGTTGTCATTCCACCCAGAATCATCTGTGCGGCTACCGATACATCAATATCTCCCAGCAACAGGATAAATACCATACCGAGTACCATCGGAGATACATCCAGACCTGCATTAATGATGGACTGAATAGTACCTGGTTGGAAATACAAATCAGTTCTCAAAACAGCCAGAATCAAGTTTATAACTATTAATATGTAAACCAGGACCATTTCCCACTTTACAAGAAATTTGGATAATTTAAAACCTTCTTTTACTGTAAGGTCTCTATCGTAATTACTTCCAGGCATTAGATCAAAGCACCCCTTTCTTTCAGAGCCTGCTTAGTAGCGGAACGCTCTGTGAAATAATTGATAGCAACGGCAACGATAATGATACCACCCTGAAGTGCTTTCTGCCATACACTCATACCAGGAATCATACTGATGAAGTATGTAACAACAGCCATGATAATAACACCGATTGCGACACCATCCATACGTCCTTTACCGCCTGTGATGGATACACCGCCAAGAACGCAGATAGCAATTGCTGTCATTTCGAAGCCCTCTGCCATACCATAGTAACCAATTGCATAGTTTGATGTATACATCATTCCGGTCAGGCCGGCCAAAGCACCACAAATGATAAACGCATAAAATGTTACTTTAGCCTCTTTGATACCTGCAACTGCAGAAGATTCACGGTTTGTACCAATCGCATAAATTCTTCTTCCGGCTGTTGTATAGCCAAGGAAGATTCCCATCACAACCATGATCAGTGCTGTAATCCAGACGATCAGAGGAAGCCCAAGGAATTTCTGGATAGCCCAATATCTGTAACTGTCAAGGTACTGTGCGGCGAACCACCACTGTCCACCGGAAACAACGAATGCAAGACCTCTGAAAATGTACATAGTACCTAAGGTACAAATCATAGGAACCATGTGAAGGTATCCAACCAGGAATCCGTTCACTGCACCACAGCAGGCTCCCATTGCAAGTGCTGCCAGCACCCATACAAAACCGGGCACATTAGGATTTGCGCAGGAAAGAGAGGTTGTCATAATTCCCACAAAAGCGACCTGGGATGCGATGGAAATATCAATACCACCTGTCAGGATAACCATCATCTCACCTACTGCCAGAAGAGCATATACTGCGTTGTTCTGGAGCATGCTGACAATTGACTGAGTTGAAAACATACCCGGTGTAACAAACCACGCGATAACTAGAAGCAGGATCAGTACAAGAATCAGGCCCATATTTCTGGATTTAAATACTTTTTTCATTACTTATCTCCTCCTTTTTCTTTCAGAGAAGCTTCCAGGATCATCTCCTGTGTTGTATCCTTGACGGAATCAAATTCTCCGGTAACACGTCCACTCTTCATAACAACGATACGGTCCGCCACACCGAGAACCTCCGGCATTTCGGAAGATACCATGATAATCGCATATCCTCTGCTTGCCAGATCATTCATGATTTCATAAATAGAGTACTTAGCACCTACGTCGATACCCTTGGTAGGCTCATCCATGATCAGAACCTTCTGTTCGGAACTAAGCATCTTGGCAACAACAACCTTCTGCTGGTTACCACCGGACAAGGATGAAGGCGGAGCAGTAATATCATTTGCTTTCAGCTGAATCTTCTTACAAAGGTTGATCGCATTTTCCATTTCAGCCTCTACATCCAGCTGGCCTTTCTTTACGAACTGTTTCATCGTTGCAGAAGAAACATTCTGATAGATTGGTAATTCATTGATCAGACCTTCGGTCTGTCTGTTTTCAGGTAAAAGACCGATACCCAGCTTAAGTGCATCGATAGGGCTCTTAATATGTACTTCCTTGCCTTCCAGTCTGATGGTTCCGGAATCCGGTGTCATAATACCGTAAATGTTCTGGCATACTTCGGTACGTCCTGCACCAACCAGACCTGTCAGAGCCAGGATTTCGCCTCGGCGTACATTGAAGGATACATTCTTGAAATAACCTTCTTTGGAAATGTTATCCACTTCCAGCACAACCTCACCGATCTTGGCTGTCTTCTCCGGATACATGGCTTTCAGTTCTCGACCTACCATGGCTTTTACCAGATCCTGGTTTGTAATCTCATCCACATTCCATGTTCCAACGTATGTGGAATCACGGAATACCGTAACCCTGGTAGCAAGTTCATACATGTCTTCAAATCTATGTGTAATGAAGATAATCGATACGCCCTTATCTCTCAGTTCTCTTGCGATACGATATAACTGTAAGCATTCATTTCTGGTAAGGGAAGCGGTAGGCTCATCCATGATCAGAATACGTGCATCACGGGATAATGCCTTTGCAATCTCAACCAGCTGCTGTGCTGCAACAGAAAGAGTACCCATTGGCTTATTTACATCAATCTCTTTACTAAGAGGTTCAATCAGTTCTTTTGCACGCTTACGCATTGCGGCCCAGTCGTACATGCCAAATTTGTTTTTGATTTCCTGTCCCATAAAAATATTTTCTGTTACAGTCAAATCAGGGAAAGATGTAACATGCTGATATATCGCAGCAATACCCATTTTTGCAGAATCTGCTGTATTACGGAATGTAATTTTCTCACCTTCCAGAAGCATCGTCCCGCTATCAGGCTGATGTACACCTGTAATTACCTTGATGAATGTAGATTTACCAGCACCGTTCTCTCCCATCAGGGCGTGAATCTCACCTTTTTTCAGCTGGAAATGTACACCGTTCAGAGCCTTAACACCGCCAAACGTTTTAACGACGTCATTCAGCTCCAAGATATAATCACTCATCTGATTATCTCCTTTCTCTGTAATCTTTCGTCTCAAAATCACGATTTCTATGAGTTGATTTAATCAAAAAGAATACCGATAAACAATATCAAAAATTGTTTTTCCATATTCGTTTCTTGCTATTTTATGCATATTTGCCATTTCGCAAAAGAAATGTTATTATTTATTAAAACTTTTGACAATAGTTTGTAAAAAACCTTGATTTATCAAGGAAAAATTGCCATATTCCGGTATTTCATTTTTCAGAAAAACTTCCATTTTTTTGCATCATTTAAAGGGGATTTGTATGAAAAACCAAAAACTGATACTTCCAACACAATATAAGAACATATTTCCCACTATAAATCTGCAGGTTGAGGCTCTTCCCTTTTACATAAAAGAGGTGGGATTTCTAAAAGAGCATCGTTTTTTGCGTGGAGACAGTAACAATTATAATGAATATATGCTCCTTTATTCTTTGGACTCCATGAAATTTTCTAAAAACAGAAACGTTCTGCCAATTCATGAACATGACGTGGTTTTTTCAGCCTGCAACTGTCCGCTTATTTTCACTTCTCCGCGGAATCATCCGGGCACTTTTATGTATGTCATCATCTGCGGTGCCCAGATTCAGTATTTTTATAATCTGATCCGAAAAAATAACAGCCTTTATCATACCAATCCACTTGGTAACATTCAGAATTATTTTTTCAGTCTGCTTCATCTGAATTATGATAAGGATCCTCTCATGACCCAGATGGAAGCCGGTTCGGTTTTATATCCCCTGTTATTGGAGCTGTATAAGCTTTCCAGGGAAATACTGGAAATCAAAAAAATTTCTCCGGTTCAGGACAGCGCAGTTACCACTGCATTGAAATATATTCATGAAAATTACCAAACCGATCTGGATATTGATACCATTTGTGAAAAGGTAAGCTTTTCAAAATATTATTTCTGCAAACTGTTTAAAGAACATACTCACATGACCATCCACCAGTATGTCACGGAATACCGGATCAACAAGTCTAAGGAACTGCTCAGTTATTCCAAGCTTTCCATCGCTAACGTTGCTTCTTCGGTAGGTTTCAAAAACACATTAACCTTCTCCCGTTGTTTTGAAAAACAGATGCATATGACGCCAAGTGAATATCGTCAGGCATATTGATGCAGAGGCAGCGACAGAGACAGAAAAGGTGTTCCCGGTTTTCTTTCTATAAGAAATCCCGTGGGACACCTTTTCATTTCCTAACCGATTACTTTCTAATCGATTTACTTCCTAAACGAGTCACTTCCTGATCAGTTTTCTTCCTGATTCTTTTACAGCCACACTATGCCCTCTTAGACTGAACTTCTGCTTCGTATTTTTCAATCTCAGCAAACCATTCATTCTCTTTCTTCACGCCACATACTTCACAGTACTGATCCCAAACATCTCCCCATGGCAGGCATTTGATTTCTTCCTGTTTGCTCATCAATTTGGTGAACTGGCATGTATCCTGAAGATCTTTCAGCATTTCATGTGGAGTTAACATTGCCTGAAGCAATGCTTTCTGTAAATTTCTGAAGCCATTTGTCCATGCAGAAACACGGTTAATGGAAGCATCGAAATAATCCAGTGCCATGTAAACTCTGTTCAAATCTTTGTCGCAGCGAACAATTTCTTTTGCAATCTCTTTTGTCTCGTCATCCAGAATCACTACATGATCGGAATCCCAGCGGATACCACGTGTAATATGCAGTGCCACTTCCGGGAAGAAGCAGAGAAGTGCAGGAATCTTATCGGAAACCACTTCTGTTGGATGATAGTGTCCATTATCCATAAGCGGAATACATTTATCTTTGTGTTCTGCTGCAAAGCTAAGCGAAAACTCTGCAGAACCTGCTGTATAGGCTTCCACGCCGATACCAAATACTTTGGATTCTACACACGGTTTTACCATGTTAAAATCGTATGGCTCAGAAAGAATCTCTTCAATGGATTCTTTGTAACGCATTCTGGGACCCATTCTGTCTGCAGGAATATCCTTGAATCCATCACCTGTCCAGATATTCATAACACATGGGATTCCTGTTTCTTCTGCAAAATATTTGGAAATACGAATACATGCTTTACCATGTTCGATCCAGAATTTTCTGGTTTCTTCATCCGGGCTGGAAAGTGTAAGTCCGTCTTTTACCTTTGGATGAGAGAAAAAGGTAGGGTTAAAGTCAAGACCCAGGCCATGTTTTTTAGCCAGTTCAACCCATTTCTTAAAATGTCTTGGTTCAATCTTATCGCGGTCTACAAAACCATCTTCTTCAAAGATTGCATAGCATGCATGAACATTCAGTTTTACTTTGCCCGGACAAAGTTCAATGACTTTTTCCATATCTGCAAATAACTGCTCCGGAGTTTTTGCTTTTCCCGGATAATTACCGGTTGTCTGGATACCACCTGTCAGCGGACCATCATGATCAAAACCTGTAACGTCATCCCCCTGCCAGCAATGCAGAGAAACCGGTACATCTTTTAATCTTGCAATGACTGCATCCGTATCCACACCATATGCAGCATAAATTTCTTTTGCAGATTCGTATCTTGTTGCCATATTATTTCCTCCTATTTGTTGTAAAAAATTTTACTCATAAATTTTCTTATATCTTTATGACAAAATGTCATTAAGTTCTTATTCGTTGCAGACACCTTTTGCTACAGGCACTTTCTGCTATAGACACTTTCTGTTGCAAATAATATCTGTTGCATACAAAGCTTTATGGCTCGTATGTTTTTACTCCGAAGGAATCAAACACACACTGTCTTGCCTGAGCCAGTCCGGTAAATTCCCCAGCTTTGATCATCTGTGCCAACAGGTTACCGATTGCTGTACCTTCACCGGGGCCGGCATATACGATTCTTCCGGATTTTGCTGCAGTCAGTTCATTTAAATATGCTGCATTGGAACCGCCGCCCACAATATTGATGGCAGGATAATGTACTCCTGTGATTGCTTCGATCTCTTTCACTGTCTCTGCATAGCTTTCTGCCAGGGACTGATAAATAACAGTGGAAAGTTCACCTACAGTTTCCGGAACCGGCTGGTCGGTATCCCGGCAGTATTTCTTAATCGCCTCGATCATGCTTTCCGGTGCCAGGAAGCAATTGTCATTTACATCCACTCTGGACGGGAACTGCTTTACTTCCTCTGCCATCTCGCACATCTGTGCAAAAGAATAAGCATCGTCCAATTCATGTCTTACGGACTGGATCATCCATAATCCCATGATATTTTTCAGATAACGGAATCGATATTCATAACCACCTTCATTGGTAAAGTTCTTTTCCATACTTTCCATGCTGCAGATGGCTTCTTTATTTTCTACACCCATCAGTGACCAGGTACCGGAGCTGATGTACATACATTCTTCAGACTGGGAAGGCACTGCCATAACTGCGGAAGCTGTATCGTGGGTCGCAGGAAGCACTACGGTACAGGAAAATCCCACTTCTTCTTCCACTTCCTTTGAAAATTTTCCAACCACTGTGCCCGGCATGGAAAGAGGCAGGAACATGTCTTTGTTGTATCCCAGCATTTCAATCAGTTCGGTATCCCATTGTTTTGTAATAGGACTTACCAGCTGTCCTGATGTGGCATTGGTATATTCGGAAACCTTATTTCCTGTCAGCAAAAACTGGAAATAATCCGGAAGCATTAAAAATGTTTTTGCTTTTGCCATCAATTCCGGCTCCTGAACCTTATGGGCCATAAGCTGATAAATGGTATTAAACATCTGTTTCTGAATACCGGTTCTGGCATACAGGTCTTTTTCCGGAATGATCTTATATACTTCTTCGTCCATTCCATCCATTCTGGAATCTCTGTAACCATATGTATTTCCCAGTACCTTATCATTTTCATCCAGCAATACATAGTCTACTGCCCATGTATCAATGCCCATGCTCACCGGAAGTTTTCCGATTTCTTTACATTTTTTAATACCGGCTTTAATCTCACGGAATAAATGTTCGGTATCCCAGCAGCGATGACCATCCTTCTTAATCATACCGTTTTCAAAACGATGAATCTCTTCCAGTACAATTTTGCCATCCACAATACTACTCAGAATATGTCGTCCACTGGATGCACCTATATCCACTGCTAAATAGTAATTTGCCATAATACCATCCCTTCTTTATCCGTTTTTTACTGTAAATTCATATATTCCTACAGGTCCGTACTTTGCTGTGATTTCATATATTCCTACAAGTCAGTACTTTGCTGTGACTATGTATTTTATTCGAAATACAGCCTCTGATATAGAAAGTATACCTCACTGCCCTGTCATATGTTAGGACTTTATTTGCAAAAATTACCGTCCTTATTTGCAATTCTATAGGTGATATGTTATGATGGATATGTACAAAAACGTTTCCTGGTTTTTGTAAAACATTCACAAAATCAACTGTTTTTTAGACTTTTACCACACAAAACGCACACTTTTTGAATACTTTCAGTTGTTTTTCTACCGATTTCAAAGACAGGAGTTATTTCTATGAACAAAGATCTTTTGGAAAAATTAATGCCAATATCAGAAGAAGAGCAGGCAATTTTGGACGGAAAACAGGATGTGCAGAAAGAGCTGTATACCTCCAGAAAGGATTTTGTTGTGGACAGTGGGCTCATGCTGGAAAAAGGAAAGCTTATTGATATCCGGCCACATACCCGTTTTGTTCATTTTCCCATGCACAAGCACAATTATGTGGAGATCATATATATGTGCAGCGGTTCCACCACCCATATCATCAATGGTCACACTACGGTAAAACTGGAAACAGGGGAGCTTCTCTTTCTAAATCAGAATGCCACACAGGAGATCATGCCTGCCGGAAAAGATGATATCGCAGTAAACTTTATCATTTTACCGGAATTCTTTGACCGGGCTTTTCTGATGATGGAAGACGAAAGTATTCTGCGTGATTTTCTGGTAGGTTCCCTAAAAGAAAAAGGCGGTTTGGTGGACTATCTTCATTTCCAGGTAAGGGATATTCTTCCCATCCAGAACCTTGTGGAAAACCTGATCTATTCCCTGGTCAACAAACAGGCCGGCTCACGGAATATCAACCAGACTACCATGGGGCTTCTCTTTATACTTTTGCAGCACCAAAGTGATCGAATCAACCGCAGTGATCCAAACCAGTATGAGCAGAATCTTATTTTTACCATTTTAAAATATGTTGAAGATAATTATAAAACAGCCACTTTAACCGAACTGTCTGAAATAACAGGCCAGCCTGATTATTACATCAGCAAACTTGTGAAAAAGCATTCCGGCTATACCTTCAAAAATCTTTTGCAGACCAGGCGGCTCAATCAGGCAGCCTTCCTTTTGTCCACTACCCTGCTGCCGGTAGAGGACATTATCACACTGGTGGGTTATGACAATACCAGTTATTTTCACCGGATTTTCCGGGAGTACTTTCATATGACGCCGAAAGTTTATCGCAATACGGTTTCCGAAAATATGCACCCTTCAAATGAATAGATTTTTCAAAAAATAAAAAATGTATTGACAAAGTGAGCAACTGCTCACTATAATAGTTTCAAAGGTGAGCAATCGCTCACCAATAAGTATATATACTCTTTCAGAAAACCCATTTGGAAAGTTAGCATGCAGCTTTCACAGTAACTCACCATCAGAAAGGAAAATTCATGGAAACAAATAAAGAAACAGATATAGAAAGTTTAAGATCCATTATGAATCATTATGCAGAAACAGCCTCTTTGTCCAGAGCACTTCTCTGTACTATATTTTTCGGAATCATGATGTGGCTGATTGATTACAGTCCGATTGGAGTAGCCGGCTTATTAGAAGTCACCGGCGGTGCAAATATTCTTGATTTTGAGTGCGCCTATTCGGTAGAATATGGTTATAGCATGTTAGAAGCACTTGGCGAAGCTGGAAGAACATTTCATCTAACCAAAATAATGCCTTTGGATATCTTTTTTCCTCTATCGCTAATGCTGTTCACATCCGGCTGGATCAGTTACTTTTTAAAGTTTCTTACTAAGAGAAATAGTATCTTACGGCTCCTACCATTATTTTCTGTCCTGGATATGCTTCTGGACTGGAGTGAAAATATCGGAATAACAGCTATGCTGCTTGCTTATCCGAAAAGACTTTCTTTGGTCTGCAGACTAACCAGCTTGATATCTACCATAAAATATGCCTGTGTTCTCACTGTTCTTATTATTTTCACAGGATGTCTGATATGCTTTGTTTTTAGAAAAATAGCGTCTTTCACAGAGAAAAATCTCCAAAAAGAGACCATATAGGAGGAACCATGGGACAACGAAAAGGTGATACACGAAAAAGGATACTGGAAGCATCCCTGATGCTGTTTTCTGTTGACGGGTTTGATGCGGTATCCATTCGAACCATTGCCGATGCAGTGGGTATCGGAAACAGTGCTTTGTATAAACACTTTAAAAGCAAACGTGAGATTTTTGATTCCATTGTGGAAATGGAAAAGGAAAGATATCTAAACCAGTGTAAAAGTATCACTTCCGATATACGCGGCATTGAGGCAGTAAAGCAAAACTGTCTTTCTATGTTTCAGTATCAGACCACTGATGAATCACTGGTTGCTTTCCGCAGACTTTTATTATTGGAAAAATTTAAAAATCCGGAAATTGCAGAAATATATAAGACCTTTTTTGTGGATATTCCCTTGGATAATCAGATTGCAATATTTGAACAGTTGCAGAAACAAGGCCTAATGATCCCAGGAAACACCCGGGTTTTTGCTATGGAACTATATGCTCCCTTTTATTTATATCATTTTGTAGAATATGATCCGGAGCAACTAATTTCACTTTTTGAAACCCACCTGGAATACTTCTTCAAGCAGCACTTTATTCCAGATAAAAAAGGAGGATTATCATCATGAAAACAGCAGTCGTTTATTATACCATGTCTGAAAACACCAAATACGCTGCAGAGAAAATCGCAGAAAATCTGGGAGCAGACCTGATTCAGGTCAGCCCGCAGAAGGCTTATAAGGATAAGGGCTTCAGCAAATTTATCTGGAGTGGCCGCAGTGCACTTATGGGAGATGCGCCAAAGCTTATGCCCTATCAGTTTGATGCAGAATCCTATGACCGTGTTATTTTGGGAACTCCCATCTGGGCCAGCACCTTCACTCCGCCGATTCGCAGCTTTATCCGGGAAAATCCTGAGATTTCCCAGAAAGAGATTGGTGCTTTTGCGTGTTGCAGCGGTGGAGATGCAGGCAAAACTTTCCTGAAGCTGAAGGAGCTACTGGGTGTAACTGAGCTGAAAGCAGAGCTGGTCCTCATCGACCCCAAAGACAAACCCAACCCCGTAAACGAATCCAAAATCCAGTCCTTCTGCACCAACTTCCAATAACCCTCCAGGGGAGGATGCTTTTTGATACTTTGAAGCTATAGGAATCGGCTTTGAAAGAAGAACTTTTTTATACTTTCAGCCGACATCAAGAGGCGATTTCTTTCAATAATGCGTCTTTTTATAGCAGAACAGTCCTGAAAATTTGTCAATTAGTGTGCAGAACACTGAGAAAAAATTTCCGCAATTCTAGAGGGCTTACTACACAAAGTTAATATTAAACGCCAGCTTTCAAAACGCGACTAAAGTCTTGAACGGTTGAAAGCTGGCGTTATATTTTGTTCCGTAAGCCCTAAGAATTGCACGAAATTTTCTCGACAGTGTCTGCACACTAATGACAAACGTTTCAGGATGTGCTGCGTTGAAAAGACGTATTTTATAGAAAAAAGAAATTGCCTCTTGATACAAAGTCGGCTGTGTATAAAAAAGTTCTTGCTTTCGAAAGCCGATTTATGGACTAAAAATTCCAAAAAGCATCCTCCCCTGAAGGGTTATTGGAAAGTATGTGCCTCTGGACGAATTCGTTTACGGTTGGGGTTGTGTACCTGCAAAGGTTAAGGATGCCCGGCTTTGCATTCTCCACAGCTACCGTCACACCGCTCTCCTGGAACATCTCCACATCATTGTAGTTATCCCCAAAGGCAGCAATCTCCTCTTTTTGAATTCCCAGATGACTGGATAAAGCCCGGATCCCTACCCCTTTATGGACTTCCGGAAACAGCATGTCCAGCCAGAGTGCTCCGGAAGTCACCACTTTTACCGGCTCAGGGAACTGCTTCTGCCAGTATTCCTGCCTGTTCCGGTTTTCTGTTCCTTCCGCTTCATATAGAGCCAGTTTGATATAGGGTTCTCCGATATCCATCAAATCCGGTACTACCTCATACTGATTGCCCATTTTACGGATATATTCTTCAAATCCCGGTTCTTTTGGATGGATATAGCAGGTGTAGGTTCCGGATACCAGAGCTTCTGTTCCCGGTTCTGCTTCGATTCGTTTTATGATCTGCTGTCCCAGTTCTTTTGGCACCTCTACCCGATGGATGATCTCACCCTGATAAATGGTAAGAGCTCCGTTCTCACAAATATACGCAATATCATCTTCCACACCCTGAAACAATTTTCGCAGGCTGTGATACTGTCTTCCGCTGGCTGCTGCAAAAAGAATCCCTCTTTTTTTACATTCTTTTATAGTTTCAAAAAATTCTTCCGGTACTTTTCTGCTGCCATTTTGCAGCAGAGTTCCGTCCAGATCGCTGGCAATTAATTTGATCATGTTCGGTCTTTCCTTTTCTTTTTTATACAATATGGCTCTGAATAGTTACACATTGGAAAAAGCCCTCCACCATGTGAAGAGCCTCTCCAATACTTACAAATTATATGGATGAACTAAAATATGACATAGGCTTTTTTATAAGCTCTCCTCCGGATAAACACATTTGATTCCTTTTTCCTTAAATGCCTTCAGCCAGTTATCATCCGGCTTTTCGTCTGTCACAACAATATCTATATCAGACAGATCCGCAATCTTGGAAAATGCAACCTTTCCAAATTTTGTTTTATCCACAGCCACAATTCTTGTTTTTGCAGATTTAAACATCATCTGCTTGGGCTGGGAGAATTCTTCGTTACCATCGGTCAATCCCTTTTCCAGATCAAATCCTTTTCCGGAAATAATGGCGGTTTCCACGTTATAGGAGCTAAGTCCCTCTATGGCTTTCGGACCGATCAGTGCCAGATATCCTTCTTTTAATTTTCCACCGGAAGAAATGATGTTCCAATCACTTACATCCGATAGTTCTATGATTACTTCGATTGAATTCGTAATCAGCGTAATTCTTTCTTTTTGCTTAATTGCTTTCGCAATAAAAACACCTGTTGTGCTGGCATCCAGAGCAATATGATCACCATCATGAATTAAAGATGCTATCATCTCGGCGATTCGTTGTTTTCCGGATACATTTTTCTTTTTCCGAACGTTAAATGGCATATCAATGCTGGTATTCTCATTGATGACTGCCCCGCCATAGCTTTTTACAGCCAGGCCATCTCTGTCTAACTTATCCAGGTCTCTTCGAATCGTTTCCTCTGACACCCCATACAACTGGCTCAGTTCACTGACTACTACTTTCTTTTCTTCCTGTAATTTTTCAAGAATTAAATTACGTCTTTCCAGTGCCAGCATTTCATTTCCTCCTAGAGAATGGATTTGCATACCTGCTCATCCGGCTGTGCTATCACAGAAGAATCAAGGTACATACCTTTTGGTCCCACCTCTGCGATCGCTCTGTCGATGGCTGCCTGTACTGCAGCTACTTCACCGGTTAAGAACATGTAAGATTTACCACACATGCCTTTTGCAATACGAAGTTCAATCAAATCAACAATTGCTGTTTTTGCCGCTACATCGGCTGCCTGAATAATAGCTGCCGCATCAAATGTTTCCAGAATCCCCAGCGCATGCACCTTTTCCAGATGGGTTGTTCCATAGATGGCCGGGAAAATGGATTCATGCGGATTACCAAGAACAAAACTGTCAATCAGATTCTCTCCATTCAGGGCAATCGCATTATCTACAGCTGCTCTGACTGCACTCAAATCACCGGCGATTATAGCTATGTATTTTCCCGGACAAACAGTTTCT
This sequence comes from Lachnospiraceae bacterium, assembly GCA_051880335.1. Taxonomy (GTDB): domain Bacteria; phylum Bacillota; class Clostridia; order Lachnospirales; family Lachnospiraceae; genus 1XD8-76. The sequence continues at coordinate 503 of JBJENT010000068.1, read as the reverse complement.
GCTTCCATCAGCTCCACATCAGCTGTCTTTACCATCTGATCTGTAGCAACCACACCGGCAGAAACGGTTTTATATTCTATCATTCCAATTGCTCTGCTCATTCTTTGCAATGGCCTCCCGATTATACTCTCTGAATTGTTACTTCATCTTTTGTTACCGATACTACTTTCCCTGCAATGGATGCATGAACCGCAGTACTAAGTCCTGCATTTGGTTTGCCGATCATATCACCCACCTGAACCATATCTCCAACAGAAACCGTTGGCACTGCAGGTGCTCCGATATGCTGGCTCATCTTTTCCACTACATGACTCATTTTTACTACGGTGTCCTGTACTGGTGCCGGAAGATTATATTTGGAAAGTCCAAGTCTTGCTTCCATGCGTCCTTCCGGTACTTTTCTGTATTCTCTGGACGGTTTGACCGATTCCACCTTAGGATCCGTAGGAGCTTTGATTCCTGCAGCACGAAGCCCGTTTTTGTATTCTGTGATCAACGACCTT
>JBJENT010000067.1:1572-3758 GCA_051880335.1 Lachnospiraceae bacterium | reverse complement strand
CGAACTTTAAGAAAGGAAGGCAGATTTGAAATGAACGATTTTATTTATTCTTATCCTACGAAAGTATATTTTGGACAGGGAGCAGCAAAAAAAGCATTGCAGGCAGAACTTAGCAAAGTTGGGAAAACAGTAATGCTTGCATATGGCGGTGGTTCTGTAAAACGCAGTGGTGTATTTGATGAGATTTGCGGACTTCTAAAGGAAGCGGGAAAAGAAGTTGTAGAGTTTTCCGGTATTATGCCTAATCCAACCTATAAAAAGGTACAGGAAGGAGCAACCTTTGCAAGAGAAAATAAGGTTGATTTTATTCTTGCCGTAGGTGGCGGTTCAGTTATTGATTGTTGTAAGATCATTGCAGCACAGGCGGTTACAGAAGAGGATATCTGGAACATGGAATTTAAAGAGCGTAGATATCCTGTAAAATTTTTACCGATGGGAGCGGTAGTTACATCTTCCGGTACCGGTGCAGAGATGAATAACGGTGCAGTCATTACCAATGAGGAGACAAAGCAGAAGGCGGGGGTACTTGGTGCCTATGCAACTTTTGCAGTATTAGACCCGTTATATACGATGTCTGTTCCCAGACAGCAGGTAATTTCCGGAGCATTTGACACTTTAAGTCATTGTATGGAGACCTATTTTGGCAGTCCCCGCCAGACTACTCTCTCGGATGAGATTGCTGAGGCAGTGATGAGAAACGTGATACGCAATATCCGGGTACTATTAAAGAATATAGAGGATATGAATGCCAGAAGCGAACTGATGTGGGCTTCTGCTATGGCTGAGAACGGAATCCTAAAAATCGGAAAGGTAACAGATTTTCAGGCACATCAGATTGAACACCAGCTTGGGGCTTATACTGACTGTAATCATGGTCAGGGGCTTGCAGTGATTCATCCGGTGCTTTACAGGCACATGTATCAAGATGGAGCAGACCAGTTTGCACGCTTTGCTAAAAATGTCTGGGGCATTTCTGAAGTTGGAAAGACGAAGGAAGAACTGGCAGAGGCAGGTGTACAGGCGTTAGTGGATTTCATCAAAGAAACCGGATTGCCGACCACTTTGACAAAAATGGGAATTACAGATAAGAGTGTGCTGAAAAATGTTGCTGATACCTGTAATATTACGGCAGGTTGCTGTAAGAAACTGTCAAGAGAAGAAATCTTTGAGATACTGGAGGAATGCTGGTAATGGAGAAAAGAGTATTAGGAGATGGACTGGAAGTTTCGGCAATCGGTCTTGGATGCATGGGATTCAGCCACGCTTATGGTGCGCCTACAGACCACGAGGAAGCTGTTTCTATGATTCACAGTGCCTATGAAATGGGTTACACACTTTTTGATACGGCAGAGGTTTATGGAAGTGAAGATAACCCTCATCAGAACGAGGAACTGGTGGGAGAGGCATTAAAATGGGTTCGGGAGCAGGTGCAGATTGTCAGTAAATTTGGTATCCGCTTTGACATGAGCAGTTCACAGGTAAATCATCCGCTTATCCCGGATTCCAGACCGGAAACCATTCGTGCTTCTGTAGAAGGCTCTCTGAAGCGGCTTCAGACAGATCACATTGATTTATATTTTCAGCATCGTATCGACCCAGCTGTGGAACCTGAAGTGGTAGCGGGTGTTATGTCTGATTTGATAAAAGAGGGAAAAATCCTGCATTGGGGTATTTCGGAAGCCAATGAAGAATATCTCCGTAGAGCACATGCTGTTTGTCCTGTGACTGCTGTAGAGAACCGATATTCTATGATGGCCCGCCAGTATGAAGAGTTGTTTCCTGCTTTGGAGGAATTAAATGTTGGTTTTGTGGCCTTCTCCCCTATGGCGAATGGCTTTTTGTCTGGGAAATACGGGAAAGGTATGCAGTTTGACAAAAAGTATGATTACCGCAGTAATATGCCACAGTTTACGGATGAAGCCGTGGAACAGAACAGGGAGCTTCTGGTATTGCTGAACAAAATGGCTGAAAATAAAGATGCCACACCGGCACAGATTTCCATGGCATGGATGCTGTGCAAGAAGCCGTGGATTGTTCCCATTCCGGGAACCCGTAAACTGGACAGGCTTAAGGAGAATGCAAAAGCAGCAGAGATTAAGCTGACCGATGTGGAAGTTAAGGCACTTGACGAAGCGCTTGATCAAATGGAAATGTCTGAGGTATTTGGAGGTTCTAGAATAGTAAAA
>JBJENT010000067.1:0-1472 GCA_051880335.1 Lachnospiraceae bacterium | reverse complement strand
TGATATGAGAAAGAATTTTGGAAAGAAAACATGGTTTTATCCGCTGCCGGTACTGATTATTGGCAGCTATGATGAAAATGGCAAGGCAGATGCAATGAATGCCGCATGGGGCGGTATTTATGACAGTGATAAAGTAGTGCTGTGCCTGAGCGAAAACCATAAAACAACCCAGAATATCAAAAAAAGAGGGGCTTTCACGGTCAGCTTTGCAGATGCATCACATGTAGTGGAGGCTGATTATGTTGGTCTGGTATCCGCAAATGAAGTAGAAGACAAACTGGAACGTGCAGGCTTTCATACCACAAAGAGCGAGTTTGTAGATGCTCCATTGATTGATGAACTGCCTATGACGTTGGAATGCAAATTAATAAAAGTAAACGAAGATGGAAACATCATTGGAGAAATTGTTAATGTAAATGCCGATGATAGTGTATTGGGGGAGGATGGCATAATTGATGCTACAAAATTGCAGGCTATTTCTTATGATCCGGTACATAACACATATGTAAAAATGGGTGAAAAAGTCGGAAATGCATTCAGTGATGGAGCAAATTTAGAATAAATTGATAAAGTAAAAAGAATATGATTTATAATAAACCAATTAAAAAAGTAAAGGAGACGGCAAATATGAGTAATCAGGAATTTGTGAAATTGAATAATGGCGTAGAAATTCCAATGGCAGGTATTGGAACTTTTCTGTTAAGTCCGGATGAAGCGGAAAACTCTGTAATAAATGCATTGCAGGACGGTTATTGTCTGATTGATACAGCCAATGCTTATGTAAATGAAAAGGCTGTGGGACGTGCCATGAAGAAATCAGGTATCGCCAGAGAGAATATTTTCTTAGAGACAAAATTGTGGCCTTCTTTCTATGAACAGGAGGATGCAGTAGAAAAAACACTGGAAAGACTCGACACAGAATACATTGATCTGCTACTGATTCATCAGCCGGCAGGAAATTATATCGCCGGATATCAGTTAATGGAAAAGGCATACAAGGAAGGTAAGGTTAAAGCAATCGGTTTATCAAACTTTACCATGGAACAGATCCAGGAAATTCTGGATGTATGTGAAGTAAAGCCTGCTGTGTTGCAGACGGAGTTACATCCTTATTTTCAGGAAGAAGAACTGAAGGAATTTCTGGCAAAAGAAGATATTGCCATTCAGGCATGGTACCCTCTGGGACATGGAGATAAAGCTTTGCTGGAGGAATCGGTATTTACCCGATTGGCTGAAAAATATGGAAAGAGCAATGCCCAGATTATTCTGCGCTGGCATATCCAGGCTGGAAACATAGTGATTCCGGGCTCCAAGAATCCGGACCATATTCGTGCAAACTTTGAACTATTTGATTTTGCACTGAGTGATGAAGAGATGTCTGAAATTGCGGCTCTTAATAAAAACAAGAGATACTATACCAGTACCCCGGAAATGCTGAAAGCATATGCTGAAATGGTACCTCCTGTAGATGA
>JBJENT010000066.1:0-19636 GCA_051880335.1 Lachnospiraceae bacterium | reverse complement strand
TATCGGGACATTTTCCGTTGTGGTTTATTAGGACATTATCAAAAATGGTTTATAGTATGGTGCAGAAATAATAAAAAAATCCTTGACAGAAGGAACTCAATTTAGTATTATCAAAAACGTAGAAAACGTTTTCCAAGAAAGGCCGGAAAAGTCCGGCCTTATTATATCCCATAAATAGAAAACGTTTTCCATACAAAGGGAAAGGATAGGAATGGAAAATGGTTTCCATCAAAGATGTTGCAAAGCACGCCGGTGTGGCAATCTCTACTGTATCCAAGGTAGTGAATGGATACTCCGGTGTCAGTGAAGCCACCAAAGCCAAAGTGCAGGAGGCAATCCGAGAATTAAACTTTGTACCCAATTCCATTGCAGCAGCATTATCTTCCAAAAAAGCCGGAAGGATCGCACTCCTTCTCAATATGAATATGCATACCACTGCCATAGATGAGATGGATATGCAGTATTTATCAGGAGGCATTCATAAGGCACAGGAACAGCATTTAGATCTGGTCACTGTATTTTTTTCCATGATACAGGATAAAACAGTGGAAGAGATCATACAGCGTTTTAAAGCACAGAATATCGAAGGAATTATCCTGTATGGCCTGTCTAAAAAAGATAAGGTGCTGTGGCAGCTGGTGGAATCGGAAGAGTTTAAAATCGTACTGGTAGATGTACCTTATACTGCAGAGCATACCTCCTCTGTGGGGGTAGACCACAAGCAGGCCCAGATGGATGTGGCACAGCGTACCATGCTGGAAAACAAAGGAAAGAAAATACTCTATATTGCCGGGGACAGAAATTCTTATGCGGCTGAGGCAAAGCTTCAGGGCATGGAAGAACTGGTAGAAAAAAAGGGCTATCAGATGCTGGTACGGTATGGCGATTTCAGTGAACGAAAAGCACGGAATATTACATTCCAATATGCAAAGAATAAGGATGTTATTGTGTGCGGTTCCGATTTAATGGCCATTGGCGCTATGCGGGCACTGATTGAAATGGATATTTTCCGGCCGGTATGTGGATTTGACGGTCTGATTCTGATGGGATATGCAGGAAAACAGATGAACACCATCCGCCAGGATTTTGCAGCAGTATCTGCTGCTGCAGTAGAGGAAATGCAGTTTTTGCTTCAAGGTGGAAAGGGGCGATGTGTAACGCTGCCCCATAAAATAGAACGAATGAAATATTTAGACATTATTTGTTAGGAGGAAAATGAGAATGGCACAATCACAGATGCAGAGAGATGTATTGGAACTGAACATGGAAGATCAGTTAAACAAAATTGCAGGCAAAAAGTATGGGAAAACAATCGAATCCTGTACCGACAATGAATTATATTATGTAATTCTGGATTATACAAAAGAGTTGACAGCTGTGTCAGAAAAACTGGAGGGAGAAAAGAAGTTATATTATATATCTGCAGAATTTCTGATCGGTAAATTATTATCCAACAACCTGATCAATCTGGGTATTTATTCTGAAATGGAAAAAGTATTGGCTGCACACGGAAAACAGCTTTCCAAAATCGAAGAAGTAGAACCGGAACCGTCTTTGGGTAATGGTGGTCTTGGACGTCTGGCAGCATGCTTTTTGGATTCCATTGCAACCCTTGGCCTTCCGGGAGATGGTATTGGTCTGAATTATCATTTTGGTCTGTTCAAACAGGTATTTACGGACCGTCTGCAGGATGCTCAGACCAATGAATGGATCGAAGATGATTCCTGGCTGCAGAAAACAGATACCACATTTGATATTGCATTTGGGGACAGAAAAGTAAAATCACGTCTTTATGATATTGACGTAGTGGGATATGAAGGTGGTATTAACAAGCTTCATTTATTTGATATTGAGTCGGTGGATGAAAGCATTGTAGAAGAGGGTATCAGTTTTGACAAAGAAGAAATCGAAAAGAACCTGACCCTGTTCTTATATCCGGATGATTCCGATGAGGCTGGTAATCTGCTTCGTATCTATCAGCAGTATTTTATGGTCAGCAATGGCGCCCAGCTGATTTTGCAGGAAATGAAAGAGAAGAAGTTTGATCTGCGTAAACTGTATGACCACTGTGTTATCCAGATCAACGACACCCATCCGACCATGGTTATTCCGGAACTGATCCGTATCCTGGTAGAAGATAAAGCATTTTCCATGGATGAAGCAATCGATGTAGTCAGCAAGACCTGTGCTTATACCAACCACACCATTCTGGCAGAAGCTTTGGAAAAATGGCCATTAGAATATCTGGAAAAGGTAGTGCCTCAGCTGGTTCCTATCATCAAAGAACTGGATAAGAGAGTCCGTGAAAAATATCCGGACAATGAAAAGGTACAGATCATCGATGAGAATGACCGTGTGCACATGGCTCATATTGATATTCATTATGGATTCTCCATCAATGGTGTTGCAGCCATTCATACAGAGATTCTGAAGGATACCGAGTTGAATCATTTTTACAAAATTTATCCGGAGAAATTCAATAACAAGACAAACGGTATTACCTTCCGTAGATGGCTGCTTTCCTGTAACAGAGAACTGGCATCTTATATCAGCAGCCTGATTGGTGACGGATACAAAAAGAATGCAGCGGAACTGGAAAAATTATTAAAATATATCGATGACGAAGAAGTCCTGGATAAAATTGTTGCTATCAAAAAAGATAAAAAGCAGGAACTGATCGATTATGTAAAAGAAGCAGAAGGCGTTACCTTAAATCCGGATTCCATTTTTGATATTCAGGTTAAGAGACTTCATGAGTACAAACGTCAGCAGATGAATGCACTCTATATCATTCACAAATATCTGGAAATCAAAGCCGGTAAGAAACCATCTACTCCACTTACTTTTATCTTTGGTGCGAAAGCAGCTCCTGCATACGTGATTGCAAGAGATATTATCCATTTACTTCTGGTACTGCAGGAAATCGTTAATAACGATCCGGATGTAAACCCATATATGACAGTATTGATGGTAGAAAACTATAACGTAAGTTATGCGGAAAAAATCATTCCTGCATGTGATGTATCTGAACAGATTTCCCTTGCTTCCAAAGAAGCTTCCGGTACCGGTAACATGAAATTTATGTTAAACGGTGCAGTCACATTGGGTACAGCTGATGGTGCCAATGTGGAAATTCATGATCTGGTAGGTGATGACAATATTTATGTCTTTGGTGCAGATTCTGACACGGTTATAAAGCACTATGCAGAGGCAGATTATGTGTCCAAAGATTATTATGAGAATAGCAAAGTGATCAAAGAAGCAGTGGATTTCATTATCAGTGAAGAAGCACTGGCAGTGGGACACAAGGAGAATCTGGAAAGACTGTACAAGGAACTGGTAGGAAAAGACTGGTTTATGACTCTTCTGGACCTGGAAGATTATATCAAAGTAAAAGATCAGATGTTTGAAGATTATAAAGATCAGGCAAAATGGAAACGTATGATGCTGACCAACATTGCCAAAGCAGGTTTCTTCTCCTCTGACAGAACCATCGAAGAGTACAACAGGGATATCTGGCACCTGAAAAAAGAAGTGTAATAGTTTATAAAGATTGTGCAAGGAAAAGTTCGTGACGTAAGGCACGAACTTTTCTTCGCACAATCCACATAAAAGGATAGAATAGACTATCGTAAATCTTTGTCTTCTGATAAAATAGCAATATTACATGAAAAAGGAGCTTAAAAACATCGTATGAATTTACTTTTGTTTTTTAAAATTTTAGGAACAGAATTTATTGCTGAAATGGGGGACAAGACCCAGCTGATGCTGGCTGCCATGACTTCCAAATATAAGTTACGAGACATTATTTTGGGAACTGCAGCCGCCATACTGGTGTTAAACGGGATGGCGGTTTTGGCAGGGGGACTGGTCAGTGAATTTATTCCCACATGGCTGATTCGTCTGATTGCTGCCTTTGCTTTTTTGTATTTCGCTCTTTCTTCCTTGAAAAAAGAGGATGAGGAAGAAGCGGAAGTGACCAAAAAAGGAAGCAGGTTTGCGACCCTTACTGTGTTTTCCACCTTTTTTGTGGCAGAACTGGGAGACAAAACACAGCTTACAGCAATCACCTTTGGGGCTAATGAAGGTTTACAGGCAGCAGTCATTGTATGGCTTGCCTGCTCCATCGGTCTGTTTGCAGCAGACATCATCGGTATGCTGATCGGTTACTTTTTGCAGAGTAAAACACCGGATGGATTTTTAAATACAGTGGCATTTTTCATTTTTGCATTCTTCGGAATCATTACCCTGCGCCAGGGACTGATTCTGCTTCTCACAGAGACAAGCCCACTGGTATTTCCGGTTACTATGGGGATTGCAGTTTTATTTATTCTGGCAAGTATTTTTCTGTTTGTGAAGAATCGTACAGGAAATAGAAGTACGGAATGAAAGAATAAAATATAGGGACTGTTTGATATCGGGGTTGTCACGTGACTGTGGCGGCCCTTTTTTTAATAAGAAATTCCTTTGAATGAGGGTGGATGAAACATCTTGGCTCATGTAACATACTGGACTGTGGATTTGTTGCTCAGTAGGTAGTTGCTGATATGAAAAATGTAGTAACATACCCACTGAAATTCAAAATAGCTGCGCAGTAGGTAGTTGCTGAGATGAAAAAATAGAGAATAAACCTACTGAAATTCAAAAAGAGTTGCCCAGTAGGTAATTATTAAGGCGAAAAGTCATAAAAGATACCTACTGAAATTCAAGAATGACTGCCAGTAGGTAATTTGTGGGATAAAATTGCAGAAAACATGCCTACTGAGTTTCAAAAATACTTGTCGGTAGGTAAGAAAAAGAAGTTAACAAAAAACCTTGCCTACTGAGAATGAAAAATAGACTCAAGTAGGTAAATTGTAAGACTATTATGAAGAGCATATACAGTAGTGCAAAGGCAGGTGTGAAGTTCTAATTGTACATTCTAGCTAAAACAGATAATTTCATTTTGAGTATAATTCACAAAAATGGGAAAAAAGTTTACAAAAATAGAAAATGGGGTTGCCAAATGGTAAGTCCGGTGTTATAGTAAAGCCATGTTCGGAAACGTTACCGATAACGATACCGAGAGCGATACCGATAACGGTACCGGAAGCGTTGAAGAGAGCGTTACCGAAAACGGTACCGGCAAAGGGAGAATGGGATTACACAAAAAAGATTTTGCCGGAAGAAAAACAATTCATTTCATTCAGAAAAGGAGAACTCATTATGAAAAAGAAACTTTTAAGCGCATTACTTAGCGTAGCAATGGTTTCCACACTGCTTGTAGGCTGTGGCAGCAAAGCAGAAGAAGCACCGGCTGCAGAAACAGAAACAGCAGCACCGGAAGTTGACGAGGAAGCTGAAGCAGCTGCTGCAGAAGAAGCAGCAGAGAAATCCGGAGAAGGTTCCGTTTACTACTTAAACTTCAAACCGGAACAGGCTGAACAGTGGGAAGCACTGGCTGAAGAATATACAGCACTTACAGGTGTACCTGTAGTTGTTTCTACAGCAGCTAGTAACTCTTATGAATCTACATTAAAATCTGAAATCGCTAAAACAGAAGCTCCTACCTTATTCCAGGTTAACGGTCCTGTTGGTTTAGCTACATGGAAAGATTACTGCTACGATCTGAAAGATACAGCACTTTATGAAAACTTAAAGAGTGATGACTTCGCATTAATCGAAGATGGCGCAGTAAAAGGTATCGCATACGTTATCGAAACATATGGTATCATCTACAACAAGACATTACTTGCTGACTACTGTGCACTGGATGGAGCAGTGATTTCCGACGCTTCTGAAATCAACAACTTCGATACTTTAAAAGCAGTAGCTGATGATATTCAGGCTAGAAAAGATGAACTTGGTGTGGAAGGCGCATTCACATCTGCTGGTATGGATTCTTCTTCTGACTGGAGATTCAAAACACACCTTGCAAACCTTCCAATCTACTATGAATACAAAGATAAAGGTATCGGTTCTACAGATGCTATCGAAGGTACATACCTTGACAACTACAAACAGATCTGGGATCTGTACATTACAGATGCTACTTGTGACAGCAAACTTCTTTCTTCCAAGAAAGGTGACGACGCTGTAGCTGAATTCTGTAACGGTGATGCAGTATTCTACCAGAATGGTACATGGGCATATGGTGATATCCAGAACGATGGTTCCTTAGCAGATGATGAACTTGGCATGCTTCCTATCTACATCGGTGCTGAAGGTGAAGAAAACCAGGGTCTTTGTACAGGTTCTGAAAACTACTGGTGTGTAAATGCAAAAGCTTCTGAAGATGATATCAATGCAACCATCGCATTCCTGGAATGGGTAATCACATCTGATACAGGACGTAACGCAATGGCTAACGAAATGGGCTTTGTAACACCATTCAAGACATTTGATGATGGCTATACAGCAAGCAATCCACTGATTCAGGCAGCTGATGAATACATCGCAGCAGGTAAGACAGCAGTTTCATGGAACTTCGCTACCATTCCTTCTGAAACATGGAAAGACAACGTAGGTTCCGCACTTCTTGAATATGCTCAGGGAACAGGCGACTGGAGTGCAGTTGAAACAGCATTTGTTGATGGCTGGGCAAAAGAATACGCAGCAGCAAACAACTAATTTAAAATAGGATAAATTTTTGAAGTAATAAATGATACAATATGAGGTGAGCGAATGTTCGCGGATATTCGTTCACCTCTTTTGCGTAAAAAACACATCCGGTTTTATCCGGTAAGAAAGGATTGGCATATGGAAAAAGCAATTAAGAAATATTTCCCTGTTTTTGCTCTGCCAACATTGGTAGCGTTTACAGTATTTTTCATTGTTCCGTTTGTGGTTGGTATATACCTCTCCTTCTGCGAGTTTACCACAATCACAGATGCACACTTTGTCGGACTGGACAATTATATTAAGTTTATGCATGATGAAACCTTTATTCATGCGTTGTGGTATACAGCATTGTTCACGATTGTAACCGTGGTTACGATTAATGTGATTGCTTTTACAATTGCCATGCTCCTTACAAAGGGAATTAAGGGAACAAATGCTTTCCGTACAGTTTTCTTTATGCCAAACCTGATTGGTGGTATCGTACTTGGCTATATCTGGCAGCTGATCTTTAACGGTATTCTGCTTCGGTTCAATTTGACACTTACTTACTCTTCCACCATTGGTTTCTGGGGTATGGTAATCTTGATGAACTGGCAGCAGATCGGTTATATGATGATCATTTATATTGCCGGTATTCAGAATATTCCGCCGGAACTGATTGAAGCAGCCAAAATTGACGGAGCATCCAGCAGACAGATTCTTCGAAATGTGACACTGCCAATGGTTATGCCTTCCATTACAATCTGTAGCTTTTTAACATTGACCAACTCCTTTAAACTTTATGACCAGAACCTGGCGTTAACTGCCGGTGAACCATCCAACAAGTCAGAACTTCTGGCACTGAATATTACCAACACATTCTATGGTAGAAACGGATGGGAAGGTGTAGGTCAGGCTAAGGCAGTTGTATTCTTTATCTTAGTTGCGATCATTGCTCTGGTTCAGCTTAGAGCAACAAGAACAAAGGAGGTGCAGCAGTAATGGCAAAAGACAGTAATGTAAGTGCAGTCAGAAAAGCGAAAAATGGTACACCGCTTACCATCTTTTTTACCCTTCTTTCCATCGTTTGGGTTTCACCGATTTTTATCGTGCTGATTAACTCTTTTAAGAAGAAGACATTTATCAATAAAGAACCATTTAAACTGGCATCTTCTGTAGGATCCAAGGGTGGTTCTGCGCTGGAACAGTTTTTCTTTACCAGTAAAAAATCCTTTGTTCACTGGGATAACTATATTGGTGGTATTGAAAAGATCGATTTCTTCAAGGCATTTGGATATTCTCTTTTCATTACCGTAGCTTCTGTACTGGTTATCATCATCTGCACATCCATGTGTGGCTGGTATATCACCAGAGTAAAAACAAAATTTACAGCAGGTGTTTACTATCTTTGCGTATTCTCCATGATCATTCCATTTCAGATGGTAATGTTCAGTTTATCAAAGGTAGCAGATATGTTAGGGTTCGATAACCCTCTGGGTATCATCCTGGTATATCTGGGATTCGGTGCCGGTCTTGCGGTTTTCATGTTCTGTGGTTTTGTAAAAGCGATTCCGCTGGAAATCGAAGAGGCCGCCATGATAGATGGCTGTAATCCGATTCAGACATTTTTCAAAATTGTTCTTCCGATTTTGAAACCAACCTGTATTACGGTAGCAATCTTACAGGCAATGTGGATCTGGAACGACTATCTGCTTCCATACCTGGTTTTGGATATCAAAAAGTACAAAACCATTCCGATTGCAATTCAGTACTTAAAAGGCGGTTATGGCTCCGTTGATATGGGTGCCATGATGGCAATGCTGGTACTTGCGATTATTCCGATCATTATTTTCTATGCAGTATGTCAGAAATATATCATCGAAGGTGTTGTTGCAGGTGCAGTAAAAGGTTAAAGGTTACAATGACAATGGAAAGGTTAGTTTGAGATGAGAAGAAGTGGAGTTTTATTACCAATCGCAAGTATTCCTTCCAAATATGGGATTGGAACATTCTCCAAAGAATGTTATGAATTTGTAGACTTTTTAAAAGAGGCCGGACAGACATTGTGGCAGATTCTGCCTCTTGGACCTACCGGTTACGCAGATTCCCCTTATCAGTCCTTTTCGACATTTGCCGGAAATCCTTATTTCATCGATTTGGAGCAATTGATTGAAAAAGGGTGGCTTACAAAGGAAGAGTGCGAAGCATCAGATTATGGCGATAACGAACGATATATTGATTATGAAAAAATATATTTCAGCAGATTTAAGATTCTGAGAACAGCTTATGAAAGAAGCGGTATTGCAGAGGATCCGGAATTTACAGCATTTTGCGAAGAAAATGCAGCATGGCTGGATGACTATGCACTGTATATGGCTGTAAAGAATTCTTTTGGTGGAAAGAGCTGGACGGAGTGGGATACTGATATTAAAATGAGACAGCCCAAGGCTATGAAGGCTTATCAGGAAAAATATGCAGACGAAGTTACTTTTTACAAATTTCAGCAGTTCTGCTTCAGCAAGCAGTGGTTTGCACTGAAAAAATATGCCAATGAACAGGGAATCAGTATTGTGGGAGATATCCCGATTTATGTGGCATTTGACTCGGCAGATACCTGGTCAGCACCCCAGCTTTTTCAGCTGGATCAGGACAATGTTCCATTAGGTGTGGCAGGCTGTCCTCCGGATGCTTTTTCTGCAACCGGTCAGCTTTGGGGAAATCCCCTTTACAAGTGGGAATATCACAAAGAAACCGGATATGAGTGGTGGATGCGTCGTATAGCCCACTGCTATAAATTGTATGATATTGTCCGGATCGATCATTTCAGAGGATTTGACGAATATTATTCCATTCCTTATGGAGATCCTACCGCAGAAAACGGTCACTGGGAAAAAGGACCGGGGTATGAAATCTTTAAGGTAATGAAGGAAAAAGTGGGAAATAAGGAAGTCATTGCAGAAGATCTGGGATTTTTAACCCCGTCTGTATTAAAACTGGTGAAAAAGACCGGCTATCCGGGTATGAAGGTTCTTCTCTTTGCTTTTGATTCCAGAGAACCCAGTGATTATCTGCCACACAATTATTTACATAACAGTGTGGTATATACCGGTACCCACGACAATGATACCATTGAAGGGTGGCTGGAGTCTGCAAGTCGTGCGGATGTATCTTTCGCCATGAAATATGTGGGTGTAAAGCGTAGAAAAGATTTCAGATGGGCGCTTCTCAGAACAGCCCTGGCATCTACTGCGGATACGGTGGTTATTCCGATTCAGGATTATCTGGGATATAATAATGAAGCACGTATCAATAAGCCATCTACCATCGGAACCAACTGGAAATGGCGATTGTGTAAGGGAGATATTCCGAAAGACCTTGCAGAAAAGATGAATATGATGGTAGAATTATACGGGCGTAAAAAAAGAAACGGCTTAAGCTAAGGAAAAAAGTATGTCAGAGATAACGATTAAGGATATTGCAAAATTATGTGGTGTTGGAGTAAGTACGGTATCCAGAGCACTGAATAATCATCCGGATATCAATCCGGAAACAAAAGAAATGATTCTTCAGGTGATCAAGGAGAACGGTTTTGTTCCAAACAACAGTGCAAGAAACTTAAAAAGAGTAGAAGCAAATAGTGTTGCGGTGCTGGTGAAAGGTATTACCAATCCCTTTTTTACCGATATGATTGAAGTCATTGAGTCGGAAATCGAAAAAAGAGGGTATTCCATGGTGCTGCATCATGTAGAATCCCGTGAAGACGAAGTAGATGTGGCGCTGGAACTGGTAAAAGAAAAAAGGCTCCGCGGCATAATCTTCCTGGGCGGCGAATTTGCACATTCGGAAGAAAAACTCAGATTGTTATCGGTACCTTTTGTCTTCAGTACAGCGGGTACACAGCCGGAGAGGCTGAATACAAAAATATATTCCAGTATTTCCGTAGATGATAAAGCAGAGAGTAATAAAGTGATCAACTTCCTGTTTGATATCGGTCATAAAGATATTGCAATCATTACAGCAAAATCAGAAGACCGAAGCGTTGGTAAACTCCGTCTGGACGGATACAGAGAAGCTTATATGCAGCATGGAAGAAAAGTGGATGAGAATCTGATCTGTGCCCTGCATGAAGGGGAGCAGTATGAACAGTTCTCCATGGAAAATGGTTACGTGGTGACCAAAGAGCTTCTGGCAAGAGGAACAAAATTCACTGCTATTTTTGCCATTTCTGATGTGCTTGCTATTGGTGCATGCAGAGCTCTTCGAGAGTCAGGAATCCGGGTGCCTCAGGATGTTTCCGTAATCGGTTACGATGGAATTGCTTTAGGTGATTTTTATAATCCAAGACTTACCACACTGAAACAGCCTACAAAAGATATGGCACTGGCCACTGTAAATCTCCTGTTTGATGTTATGACAGGAAAGAAAGCGCATCAGCACCTGGTTTTCCCGGGAGAACTTATCATTCGGGAATCCACCAAAGCGGTAAATGGCTGATGAAGATAAAAAGAATTGCGAAGAATAGGGGGAGTGTATCGTTTGGCGATATACTCCCTTTTATGGTTATTACTGTCATTGTACTTGTTAGAGAACATCAAAACTTTTTCCGTGACATATTGGAATTGTGATAGGCAGGATCCGTCGTTACATCCTCCGAAAACCAGTCCGGCATCCGGAAAGCAAGGGCAGATTCTTCGTTTGGAAATTCTATCTCAGCCAGCATCAGTGGCGCAAAGGGCGGTGCAAACTGGTCCAGTTCTATGACCAGAGATTCCCCATTTAAAAGTGCAGCACATTCCGAATTGATATCTTTTTCTGATAAAGGAATCAGATAACGCTTTTTGGAGATGATATTACCATCCGCCTTTTGAACCAGATGTTCATAAGCTTCTTTATTTAATGGGAGATTATATTCTTCTCTGGTCATCAGACCTTTTCCCTTGTAAGTCATATAATATTCATCATCCTGTCTGCGGACTCTGACTACCGGATCCGTGCATAAATAGCCCTGTTCAATGATATGATACTGACAGGAGTTCAGATCAAATGGGATTTCTTTTAATAAAAATTTGCGTTCAATTTCCATGGGAATGCCTTTCCTGAATTTATACTAATATATTATAACAAGAATCCAGGGAGTATACTATCCATATTTTTTAACATGAAACAAGCAAAACATGTTAAAATCCGTTGCATAATGATGTTGCGACGTAATAATGTTGTATCGGAATGGTATTGAAATAAATGTGGAAATGGTGCATCATGCATATAGGGCTGGTAAAAAAGGAATGATTGTAAAATGATTCTATTGTGCGACTATATGCGTCGATAAGGAGAGATGTATGACAGATTTAAAATGGGCAGTGCTTGGAACAGGTGTTGTTGCAAATCAGATGGCTGTAGCTTTACAGAAAAATGGAAAGAAACTATATGCAGTGGGTAACAGAACTCAGGAGAAAGCGGTCAGCTTTGCCCAAAAGTATGGATTAGAAAAAGTCTATTCAGATTATCATGAAATGTTTGTTGATCCGGAGGTTGATGTGATTTACATTACAACGCCTCATAATACACATTTTGAGTTTATGAAAAAAGCAATTCAAAATGGAAAACATATTCTTGTTGAAAAGTCGATTACATTAAACAGTGAAGAACTGGACGAGTCAATTGCTCTAGCCAGAGAAAAAAATGTAGTAATTGGTGAGGCAATGACAATCTATCATATGCCGCTTTATAAAAAACTTCGGGAAATTCTTGCTTCAGAAAAACTGGGAAAAGTAAATCTTATAACCATGAATTTTGGAAGTTTCAAAGAATATGACATGAGTAATCGGTTTTTTAACAGAAATCTGGCTGGGGGTGCAATGCTGGACATTGGAGTATATGCATTGTCATTTATCAGATACTTTATGAGTGAAAAACCTTGTCAACTGTCGTCTCAGGTGAAAAAAGCACCAACAGGTGTAGATGAACAGGCTGGATTGTTACTCATGAATGATCAGGGCCAGATGGCGACCGCCATGCTTTCGCTTCATTCAAAACAGCCTAAGCGAGGGATGGTTTCCTGTGAGAAGGGATATATCGAAATCATGGAATACCCAAGAGCCTGGGAAGCAATTATAACATATCATGAAACAGGAGAAACAGAAGTGATTCGGGAAGGTGAAAACGCAGATGCACTTTACTATGAATTTCTGGATATGGAAAAGGCGATTCAAGGTGATAAGGAGTGTATGTGTCTAAACTTTACCAAGGATGTTATGGATATGATGACAGCTTTTAGAAAAGAGTGGGGATTCCAATATCCGGAAGAAGAGTAGCGGAAATGCTTTAACACGGAAGAATGCTGGAAATAGTCGAGACGAAGAACCATTAAACATAAGAAAAAGAGCGAAGGAGTGGAAAAAGGATGAAAGATATTTGCGTATTTTTTGGAACTGGTTATGAAGAGATAGAAGCACTGACTGTAGTGGATATATTAAGACGTGGAGGACTTCCGGTAAAAATGGTATCAATTACCGGAGAGTATAATGTGACAAGCTCTCATCAGGTGACGGTAAAGATGGATGCTCTTTTTGATGAAATTGATTTTGATCAGGTGGAAATGATCGTGCTTCCGGGCGGCATGCCGGGTACTAAAAATCTGGAAGCCTTTGAGCCTCTTATGGAACAGGTGGAAGCATTTGATAAAGCAGGTCGTCCAATCAGTGCAATCTGCGCAGCACCCAGTATTTTGGGCCACAGAGGCATGTTAAAAGGAAGGGATGCCTGCAGTTTCCCGGAGTTTGAAAGCCATCTGGAGGGTGCAAATGTGTTAAAACAGTCTGCAGTTGTATCAGATCATATTACGACTGGACGTGGAATGGGTGCAGCTATTGAGTTTGGTCTGGCTATATTAGAGCGGTATCAGGGAAAAGAAGCTGCTGAGAAGATGGCACAGAAGATCGTATACAGATAATCATATACAGATAATCATATATTGATAATGTGGAAGGTATATGATTGGAATCAATCAAAGAAGAATATTTACAAAAGAAATATAAACAAAAAAACAAATATACAATAAAGGGAATAGATTTTTAGCATGTTGAAAAAATATATAGGTGATAGAGCATTTTTGAAATCTGTGCTTCTGATAGCAGTGCCTATCATGGTACAAAACGGTATTACGAATTTCGTAAATCTGCTGGATAATATCATGATCGGGCGTGTGGGAACGCTGCAGATGTCCGGTGTGGCTATCGCCAACCAATTGATTTTTGTTTTTAATTTATTTATTTTCGGGGCCATATCCGGAGCCGGGATTTTTACAGCCCAGTATTACGGTGTGGGCGATGAAAAGGGTATACGCAATACCTTTCGATTTAAAATTGTTATCTGCATATTACTGACTGTTATCGGATGCCTTGTGTTCTATTTTGCGGGGGATTTCCTGATTGGGTTATATTTGCAGGAAAATGAATCGGCTGCCGATATTGCGGCAACCCTGCAGTATGGGAAAGAATATCTGCTGATCATGCTGATCGGTCTGGTACCCTACGCGATTACCCAGGCCTATGCCGGAACCCTCAGGGAAACCGGAGAAACCATACTTCCCATGAGAGCGGGTCTGGTAGCAGTATTTGTGAATCTGGTGTTGAACTATTTGTTGATTTTTGGCAAGTTTGGATTCCCAATGTTAGGTGTGAATGGTGCAGCTATTGCTACTGTGATCTCTCGTTTTGCAGAATTCTTCATTATATATATAAAAGTAAAACACCAAAAAGAGAAGTATTCCCATATGAATATGATTCTCTATCATTTTTCCATTCCCGGAAGACTGGTTGTCAATATTACAAAAACAGGTGTGCCGCTTTTAGTGAATGAAGGACTCTGGGCCATGAGTATGGCCATGCTGAACCAGTGTTATTCTACACGTGGTCTGGATGCAGTAGCAGCAGTAAACATACAATCCACAATCTGGAATGTCTTTTCCATTACATTTATGGCCATGGGAAATGCAATCGGTATTATGATCGGACAGATTCTTGGTACAGGAGACATCGAAAAAGCTAAAGAGGACGATGCAAAACTGGTTCATTTTTCCGTACTGACCTGTATCATTATCGCACTGCTTCTGGCGTCTATGGCATGGCTTTTCCCGAAAGCCTACAATACCACGGAACATGTGCGTCATCTGGCTACCCAGCTGATCCTGATCGGAGCACTGTTTATGCCCGTAGATGCTTATACCAATGCGGCATATTTTACCATTCGTGCAGGTGGCAAGACCGGAATCACTTTTTTGTTTGACAGCTTCTTTATGTGGTGTGTCAATATTCCGATTGCTTATGTATTAAGCCGCTATACAGCTATTTCATTGGAAATGCTTTTCCTTGCCAGCACCTCGGTTATTGTATTAAAAGCATTGATCGGGTTTATTATGGTCCGCTCCGGCATCTGGACCAAAGTCCTTGTTTGATTTTTATCGCAGAAAACGTAACGGATACAAAAACCAATCACTGTGGAATACATTACCAACATATTTCCTATAAGTGCGGGGATACTAACACCAAGATAAGCATTGAAAGAAAATCAGATAAGCCTTAAGGCTGGATTTTCTGGAAGGCTTATCTGACACTTATATCAATATGGAGGTATGAAAAAATGGCATCAAACAGAAATTCTGGTATGGCTGTACCTGAAGCAAAAGCAGCCATGGATCGTTTCAAAACAGAAGTAGCTTCTGAAATCGGTATCAACTTAAAGGAAGGTTACAATGGTGACTTAACTTCCAGAGAAGCCGGTTCTATCGGTGGCGAAATGGTTAAGAGAATGGTCAAAAACTATGAACAGAACCTGAAATAAGGTTAAAAAATGACTAAAGGGAGCGGCTATGTCTGTGAGGGAACTTGCGGAATAGCTGCTCTTTTTCTTATATGCAAATTCTTTCGGATTTTCTGCTTTTTCAATATTTTCATGCAACTATTCAGAACCCCATTCGCAAAACGCAGCTTCGCTACTTTCCTTTTGCTCATATGGCTCTGAATAGTTGCAAAAAATGCTGGTAATTTAGATGGAACTGTGCTATAATTTCAAAATGACTGTGATTGTGGGTGAAAATGCCCTAAAGGAGGAAATTAGCAAGTTATGAGTTTACAGGTAGAAAAGTTAGAAAAAAGTATGGCAAAACTTACAATTGAAGTTTCTGCAGAAGAGTTTGAAAAAGCAGTAGAGAAAGCTTACCAGAAACAGAAATCTAAAATTCAGATTCCTGGTTTCAGAAAAGGGAAAGCGCCTCGTAAAATGATTGAAAATATGTATGGTAAAGAAGTATTCTTCGAAGATGCTGCAAACATCATCATTCCGGATGCTTATGAAAAAGCATACGATGAATGTGAAGAAGAAATCACTTCTTCCCCTGAAATAGATGTAGTTCAGATTGAAGCAGGAAAACCTTTCATCTTTACCGCTCTGGTAGCATTAAAACCGGAAGTAAAATTAGGCAAGTATAAAGGCGTTTCCATTGACGATGTTCCGGTAGAGGTAACAGAGGATGAAGTTGCTGCTGAGATCAATCAGGAAAGAGAAAAGAGTGCAAGAACTGTATCTGTGGAAGACAGAGCAGTACAGGATGGTGATATCACAACACTTGATTTTGAAGGATTCGTAGACGGTGTTGCATTTGAAGGCGGTAAAGGTGAAAACTATCCGCTGACCATCGGTTCCGGTGCTTTCATTCCTGGATTTGAAGAACAGCTGATTGGTGCAAAGATCGATGAAGAGACAGAAGTAAATGTTACATTCCCGGAAGATTATCAGGCAGAGAATCTTGCCGGAAAAGCAGCTGTATTTAAATGCGTTGTGAAAGAAATCAAAGTAAAAGAACTTCCGGAACTGGATGATGAATTCGCTTCAGAAGTATCCGAATTTGATACTTTAGATGAATACAAAGCAGATGTAAAAGCAAAACTGGAAGAAAAGAAAGCCAAAGATGCAAAGAATGCAAAAGAAGATGCAGCAATGGCAGCAGTTGTAGAAGCAGCTGAGATTGAGATTCCTGAACCAATGCTTGCTACAGAGCAGAAGAGAATCTTCGATGACTTTGCACAGCGTGTATCTATGCAGGGTATGCAGATTGAACAGTACTTACAGTTTACCGGTCAGACAAAAGCAGGCATGATCGAACAGCTGAAACCACAGGCTGAACAGAGAATCAAATCCAGACTTTGTATGGAAGCAGTTGCAGCAGCTGAAAATCTGGTAGCTTCTGAGGAAGATTATGAGAAAGAATGCCAGACTATGGCTGATGTATATCAGTTGGAAATTGAAAAAGTAAAAGAAATGCTGGATGAAAATGCTAAGAAGTCCATTATGAAAGATCTTGCAGTTCAGAAAGCAGTTGATTTTATTGTGGAAAATGCAAAAGTAAAGAAGGCAACAAAGAAGAAAGCTGCAGCAAAAGCAGAAGCCAAAGCAGATGACGCAAAAGAAGATGCAGAAGCTGCTGAAAAGAAACCGGCTAAGAAAACAACAAAAAAAGCAGCAAAGAAAGAAGACGCTGAATAAGTAAAAGCTTCACAAAAGAATATGATTTTACACAATGCTATAAAATTTGGAGAACTGGATTTTATAGCATTGGTTCTTTTATATAGCATTGGTTCTTTTATATAGCATTGGTTCTTTTATATAGCATTGGTATTATTTTATAGTGTTGGTTCTGCTTTATAGCTTTGATTTATTTTTACAGTGTTGGTTTTATGGAAAGAAGGTAAATGAAAATGGTAAAAAATTATTTAACCCCTTATGTTATTGAACAGACAAGTCAGGGAGAAAGATCTTATGATATTTATTCCCGACTTTTATCGGAAAGAATTGTATTTATGGTAGGTGAAGTGGATGATGCCATGGCAGCATCCATTACAGCACAGCTGTTATATCTGGAAGCCATGGATCCGGAAAAGGATATCCATCTGTACATTAACAGCCCGGGTGGTTCTGTATCTGCAGGTCTTGCTATGTATGATACCATGCAGTATATCAAATGTGATGTTTCAACGGTATGTATTGGTCTGGCTGCAAGTATGGGTTCCTTTATCTTATCCGGTGGTGCAAAAGGAAAGAGATATGCTCTTCCAAATGCAGAAGTTATGATTCATCAGGTACTTGGTGGTGCCCAGGGACAGGCAACGGATGTGGAGATCACAACCAGACATTTGTTAAAGACAAAAGAAAAACTGAACAGAATGCTGGCTGAAAATACAGGAAAAGATTACGAGATCGTATGTGCAGCAACCGAAAGAGATAACTGGATGAGCGCAGCAGAAGCCCTGGATTTTGGTCTGATCGATCATGTGATGACAAAGCATTCTGAAATGGATCAGATAAAGTAATATCGCATGTAACTGCCCGAAAACAGGGAAATTGCGAAATGTATAGGAGTAAACATGGCAGGGAAGAATACAGACAGTAAAGTGAGATGTTCTTTTTGTAATAAAACACAGGACCAGGTCAGAAAACTGATCGCCGGTCCCGGTGGAATCTATATTTGTGATGAGTGTGTGGAAATCTGTTCCGACATTATCGATGAAGAATATGATGACGAAAAAGTGTCGGAGAATGTGCCGGATATTAATCTTTTAAAACCGGTAGAAATCAAAGAGTTTCTGGATGAATATGTAATCGGGCAGGAAGAAGCCAAAAAAGTTCTGGCTGTTTCTGTATACAATCATTACAAGAGAGTGCTGGCTGAGAGAGAGCCGGATGATGTAGAACTGCAGAAGAGCAATATCATCATTATCGGACCAACCGGTTCCGGCAAAACATATCTGGCCCAGACTCTGGCAAAGATTATTAATGTGCCATTTGCGATTGCAGATGCAACTACATTGACAGAGGCCGGATACGTTGGCGAAGATGTGGAAAACATCCTTTTAAAACTGATTCAGGCAGCAGATTATGAAGTGGAACGTGCCCAGTACGGTATCGTATATATTGATGAGATCGATAAGATCACGAAAAAGAGCGAAAATGTCTCTATAACAAGGGATGTTTCCGGAGAGGGTGTACAGCAGGCACTTCTGAAGATTATCGAGGGTACCGTTGCCAGTGTTCCGCCTCAGGGAGGCAGAAAGCATCCTCATCAGGAACTGATTCAGATTGATACCACCAACATTCTGTTTATTTGCGGTGGCGCCTTTGACGGACTGGAGAAGATTATTGAAACCAGACTGGATCGGAAATCCATCGGCTTTAATGTGGAAGTAACGGACAAAAAGGCTCATGAAACAGGAGCACTTCTGAAAGAAACTGTGCCACAGGATCTGGTAAAATTCGGATTGATTCCGGAATTCGTGGGACGCGTGCCCATCAATGTATCTTTGGAAGGACTGGATAAAGAGGCGCTTGTACGTATCCTGAAAGAGCCGAGAAATGCACTGATCAAGCAGTATCGCAAATTGTTTGATCTGGATGATGTAAAACTGACCTTTGAAGAAGATGCAATTGATGCCATTGCAGAAAAAGCAATGGAAAGAAAAACAGGTGCCAGAGGACTTCGGTCCATTATGGAAAATGTCATGATGGATGTTATGTACCAGATCCCATCGGATGATACCATTGAAGAATGTATCATCACAAAAGATGCGGTAGAAGGAAAAGGCGAGCCCAGAATCATTCGAGTGGGCGCATAAAGAGATTTTATTATGGTGATTAAAAATGTTGCACTGGAAACCGTATGTGGTATCACCAGTACGTTTCCGGAAAATGATAAAATGGAAGTGGCCTTTGCCGGGAAAAGTAATGTTGGTAAATCGTCATTGATCAATGCGGTCATGAATCGTAAATCTTTGGCGAGAACCAGCTCCCAGCCGGGAAAGACCCAGACAGTCAATTATTATAATGTAAATGATGTTTTTTACCTTGTGGATTTACCGGGATACGGTTATGCCAATGCAAACGTAGAGGTAAAAGCCAAATGGGGAAAAATGATCGAACGATATCTGCATACATCCAAGATGTTGTATGCAGTATTTCTGCTGATTGATATAAGACATGAGCCATCTGCCAATGACAGGCAGATGTA
>JBJENT010000065.1:0-3913 GCA_051880335.1 Lachnospiraceae bacterium | reverse complement strand
GTTGTGATAATAGTATACTACATTTCTGAAAAAAGGTGGAAAGATTATCCATCGGTTGACAAATAAAAGTGCCAATGTTATATTATTTAACAGATGTAACAAATTTGTAACAAATGTAATTCATGGGGTAGTAATTTTGAAATCAGTAATTTAGAAATCAATGATTTTGAATTACAAAACGATGGAGGTTAGTACATGACATTTAAGAAAGCTAGTTTGGCTGCTTATGGAGTTGCTGCAGTGGTTGCTGCATCCAGTATGGGAATGCAGACAGAAGCTGCTTCCCTTTCCAAGGTTTTACCGGCAGCCGGCATTGGTCTTACACTGTCCGATGGAACAGCACTTTCCCAGATAAAAGAAGCATCAACAAAATCAGCTAATATAGTGACCATATCACAACTTTCCAAAATGCTTGAAATCAATCAGTCGGTTTTAAGTAAAAGCAATCTGGTTGCATCCAGTGTGATGAAAGAAATTCTTCCAAGCTCAGAAGAAAAAGAGATTCAGACCTATGCAGCGAAGCAGCCGGAGAAAGAGGAAGTAACGGTATCCTCTGTGATTGGAATGGTAGCATCTCTGGATGCTGATAAAGTTTTTACGGATGAGAATTCCATACCTCTTGTTATGAATCTTGAAAAAGGTGAAGTAGCAGGTGTAGAAAGACCATTGGAATCAGATGATGCAGAGCAGAAAACAAACAATGAAACGATTCAGCTCATTGAAAATGTTCTCTCTGACAGCAGCAGTGAAAAGACAGAAGAAACGACAGAAGAAGTTACTGAAGAAAAAGTAATCGAGACCACACAGACTGCAGAAGAAGTAGCGGCAATTATTGAAGAGTCTCTGAAGGAAGAACTGGAAGCAGAAGAAAAAGAATTCAGCAAACTGGTTATTGCCAAAGTGGATAATTACGTAAATGTACGCAGCAATCCGGACGAAAACAGCGAAGTGGTCGGTAAATTATATGATGAATCCGTAGGAACCTATATCTCCGAACAGGATGGCTGGTATGAGATCAATTCCGGTAATGTGACCGGTTTTGTAAAAGCAGAGTTCTGTGTAACAGGTCAGGATGCAGTTGCGCTGGCCAGAGAAGTAGGTATCAGAATCGCTACCGTAACTACAGAGACCCTTCGTGTTCGTGAAGATGCGTCCCTGGAAGCAACCATCCTTGGTCTTGTTCCGGAAGGGGATGAGCTGATCGTTACAGAAGAAGGCGATGAATGGATCAAAGTAAGCATCGAAGAAGGTGAAGGCTGGGTTTCCAAAGAGTTTGTGGATCTTCGTACAGACTTTGTAAAAGCAGAGTCAAAAGCAGAGGAACAGGCCAGACTTGCAAAAGAAGAAGCAGAAAGAAAAGCAGCACAGGCAGCAGCTGCTGCAAAATCCCAGGCATCCAGTTCACAGAATAAGAACTACAATGATGCAAGTACTTATGTACAGCCCGGCGGCGGCAGTGCATCCGGTAATGCAGTTGCACAGTTTGCTCTGCAGTTTGTGGGCAATCCCTATGTATACGGTGGTACCAGCTTAACCAATGGTGCAGATTGTTCCGGTTTTGTAATGAGTGTTTATAATAACTTCGGTGTAAGCTTACCTCATTCTTCTTCCGCAGACAGAAGCGTGGGAAGTACGGTTGGTAGCCTTTCTGAAGCACAGCCGGGAGATATCGTATGCTATTCCGGACATGTAGGAATCTACATTGGTGGCGGACAGATCGTGCATGCGTCCACCAGCAGGACCGGGATCATTGTTTCCAATGCAAATTACAGAAAGATTTTATCGATTCGAAGAATTTTCTAGTTTTCCGGGGAATCCTTGAATGGATATCAGTATTGTAAAAAAGATAGTATAAAAAAGATAGCATAAGGAAGATAACATAAAAACTGAGTATTTCCGTGAGTGGAAGTACTCAGTTTTGTTATGGCTGAGTCTCTGTTTCGCAGGTGGAAAAATGACTCTGATAGATGGCAAATACAACAAAAAGCCGGTTGATGTCAAGTGGAAAAACGGAAAATGGACAATCTTGTGAAAAGTGCTGAATTGAAAAATAATGTCGGACAATTCACAGAAAAGGACAAAATTAACCAACAATAGTTATCCACATCAAATAAACGGTTTTATGGGAAAAAATAACTTATACACTGAGTTATCCACATTATCCACAGGGATAAAAGCAAAAATTACAATTACATTATGGTAACCAAAGGAACGAATGTTTTGTTTAAGTTTAACAAAGTTACAAAAATTTTTGAATTTTGGAAGAAAATTTTAAAATGAAAAAATAAAATTTTCACAGAAAAAGGAAGTCCAAAGAAATAGAAAGTATGATACAATAAAAACACCAAAAAAGAAAAAGGAGGGTATCATATGAAAATAATTATTTCTGGCAAAAATATTGAGATCACAGAAGGCCTCAAAACAGCAGTGCAGGATAAGATTGGCAAGTTGGATAAATATTTTTCAGAAGATACTGTGGCTAAGGTTATTTTAAGTGTGGAAAAGGAACGACAGAAAATAGAAGTCACAATTCCTATGAAAGGCAGCATTATTCGTTCGGAACAGGTTAGCAATGATATGTATGTCTCCATTGATCTGGTGAAGGAGATTCTGGAAAGACAGCTTAAAAAATACAAAAAGAAATTGACAGACAAGAAACAGAACGCACTTTCCTTCAGTCAGGCATTCCTGGAAAAGGACGAGGAAGAAGACGAAGAGATTAAAATTGTCAGAACAAAACGTTTTGATATTAAACCAATGTATCCGGAAGATGCATGTATTCAGATGGAACTTCTTGGACATGATTTTTTCGTATTCTGCAATGCAGAAACAGATCAGGTGAATGTAGTATACAAGAGAAAAGGGAATTCCTACGGACTGATCGAGCCGGAATTATAGTTTGAGACAGGGACACATTCTGCTTTGTTTCAAAAAAGAGACAAAGCAGAATGTCGAATTTTAAGTTCTAGGCGTTGCAAAAACGCAGACCCTATGTTAAAATGGTAGAAGTGATTATGATAAAAAAATAACAATCATTTATAAGCCTCATAAATACGGTATTTTCCGGGGAAATGAGGAGAATGGAGGACTAATTTAGTGGCAAAGAAAGTAGTGTTAGCAGGCGCTTGTCGTACTGCAATCGGTAAAATGGGTGGTGGACTTAGCACTACACCAGCACCAGTACTTGGTTCTATTGTAATCAAGGAAGCATTAAAGAGAGCAGGTGTTCCTGCAGAAGCAGTTGATCATGTTTACATGGGCTGTGTTATCCAGGCTGGTCTTGGACAGAACGTTGCTCGTCAGGCATCCATCAAAGCCGGACTTCCAATCGAAACACCGGCAGTTACCGTAAACGTTGTATGTGGTTCCGGTCTGAACTGTGTAAACATGGCAGCTCAGATGATTCAGGCAGGCGACGCTGATATCGTTGTAGCAGGCGGTATGGAAAATATGTCCATGGCTCCATATGCTATGATGAATGGTCGTTATGGTTATAGAATGAACAATGGTACTTTAGTTGATACCATGGTAAACGATGCATTATGGGATGCTTTCAATCAGTATCACATGATGATCACAGCAGAAAATGTAGCAGAGCAGTGGGGACTGACAAGAGAAGAATTAGATGAGTTTGCAGCAAACAGCCAGCAGAAATGTGAAAAAGCTCAGGCAGAAGGCAAATTCGATGATGAAATCGTTCCTGTTCCTGTGAAAGTGAAAAAAGAAATCGTTGATTTCGTAAAAGACGAAGGTCCTCGTGCCGGTACAACAGCAGAATCCTTAAGCAAGCTGAAATGCTGTTCCGGTAAGAAAGAAGGCGGTGTTGTTACAGCTGGTAACGCATCCGGTATCAATGATGGTGCAGCAGCTATCGTTGTTATGAGCGAAGAAAAAGCAAAAGAATTAGGTGTAA
>JBJENT010000064.1:0-20329 GCA_051880335.1 Lachnospiraceae bacterium | reverse complement strand
AGGTAGAGAAGATGGATGGAGCACCTAAAAAGAGAGTTGAACTTCATCTTCATACAACCATGAGCACAATGGATGGTATGACAGCGCCAGGAAAGCTTATAGAAAGAGCAGCTAAATGGGGACACCCTGCAATTGCAATAACAGATCATGGTGGAGTGCAGGCATATCCTGAAGCACAGAGTGCAGCAAAGAAAAATGGTATTAAAGTAATTTATGGAGTTGAAGCATATTTAGTTGATGATGGTGTTCCAATAGTATTAAATGAAAAAGGTGATTCACTGGATGATACTTTTGTAGTATTCGATATTGAGACTACAGGATTTTCGCCTGTAAATGATAAGATTATTGAAATAGGAGCAGTAAAGATAAGAAATGGTGAAGTTATTGATAATTTCAGCCATTTTGTTAATCCAGAAAGAAGTATTCCATATGTAATCACTGAACTTACAAGCATAAATAATGATATGGTACGTGATGCTGAAACTATAGAAACGCTTCTTCCAAAGTTTATGGAGTTCTGCAGAGGTTCTGTTCTTGTAGCACATAATGCTGCTTTTGATACAGGATTTATAAAAAAGAACTGCAGGGATTTAGGATTGGAATTTGATTATTCAGTAATGGATACTGTTCCTCTTGCAAGATTTTTATGTCCTGATCTTAAAAAGGTTAAGCTTAATCTTGTTGCAAAACATCTTGGAATTTCACTTGACAATCATCACAGAGCTGTTGATGATGCTAAGTGTACAGCAGAGATTTTGTTGAAGTTCTTTACAATGTTAAAGGAAAATCATAATGTCAATACTCTTAAAGAATTGAATGATTTATTTGATATATGGGAAAAGAAGCATTTAGACACAGGGCATAAAAGATTTATTCGTGACGGCATTGTGGATGAAAACTGGTGGTTGGAAAATCAGACTGTACCAAAAATATGTTTCTTTCTAAAGGAAGCAAGAACGAAAGAGGAACACTATATTCTTACAGATGATTTAAGAAATAATGAACCGTGGCGGTTATGGCAGCGAGTGGCAGTCTGGACTCAGGCTATACAGATGGCATTTTCCGGAGAGGAAGCATACAATGAGGAAAAAATAAAACTAAAGTCTCATGATGCCATTAAGCAAATTGCTGTTGTGAATGTAAAAAAGAGTGATGGCATGAAAGAATCAGATGATGATGATTTAAGAGTTTACGCAGAGCAGGACAAAGACCTGCTAAAGAAAGAACTGGAGATTATCAATCCGGATATTATAGTCTGTGGGTATACGTTTGGACTTCTCAATACTGTATTAGGGGATGAGCTGAATGCAGAAAAAACATGGGATACTATGTATGGGTTTTGGAAGGATAAGCTGGTAATTGATTATTTCCATCCAGCCTGTCACTATCCGAATCGAGTAAATTATTATGCACTGATGTCAATATGCCGGATGGCAGAAGATGAATGGGAAGAAAGGAAGCATGATTATGCACGCAAAACTGATAGCGACATTCGGGCTTGATGAAGAGGAAAATGCATATATAGAGAAGTATCTGCCACAGAAGGAATGCGAAATCATGGATACGGATGTTGTAACGGATATAGTTGCTTCATCTGAATTTGCAGTAATTGTAAGAGCAGATGCCATGAGTCAGCCAGATATGGAATTGCTGTATGATTATTATGGGGAGGTAGCCCCACTTTCAGAAACAGTGATTTTCATAGGAGATGTGACTATCCCGGCAAACTTAAAGAATCATATTGCCGTTTACAAGGATTTTGATACGCTGAAGGAAAATCTGAAATACATACTGCTTTCGGCATACAGGAAACAGAAGAAAAGTGAAAATTTTAGTGCGACACTGGCAAATGCAATTTTGATATTAAGCACCATAAGAAGACAGCCGTACATTACAAGCGCAGAGCTGGCAGAAAAGCTGGAGATTTCCCAAAGAAGTGTGCAGCGATACATTGAGACATTAAGGGTAGCTGGGGAATGGATTGAGTATGATACGGCACACAAAGGATGGTATTTACAGGTAGGGAAATCTGTATTATGGGGCGATTTTGATGAGGATTAGATATGGTGTATGAAAACAGTCTTCCGGATATTCGGAAGGGAATTACGGTATTATTTGATGCAAACGATAGCATTAAGACACTGGTATGCAATATGCTTGACAAGGAAAGTGTGGAGGATAAGTACCTATATCTTGTAGGCATGGATACTTTGCAGTTCGGATTATATTACCGGAATGTATGTAAGGAATGCGAGGAAATCAATCAGCTATTCTATAATAGTGGGGACATCAATGACGGTATCGCCTGTCCTAAAGTAATGTTTCTGTTTGATAACATGAACAGCTGTAAGAATTTCAGGGATTTCTTTGAAAAGATAGATGATCCGGTTGAAAAGGTACGGAACGAATTGGCTTATGGAAGCACGGATAACATAGCAATGACACTTTCCATATTTAATCCTATTTCCTGATTGAAATAACAAGTGAGAGATAGTAGATTGCCCTGCACAAAAATTATGAAGCAGCCGGATTGTAAATTATTGGAGAATTACTGCAACAGCCAGTAGTACCAACATTACAATCAATGAAAGCAACGAGTTCTGACAAGAAATCGTTGCTTTCGTTGATTTCACAGGGGTATGGGGGTGTAGCCCCCATGAGGAAACTATTTTTTCCGGGAAAGTTCATGGTCTGGCTGCTTATGTGATATGATGGTATTATTCCAAAAGATGCAGTAAGGGAGAAAGCATGATACTACAGAATGAAATATGTAATATTAGGATTTCTATAGATGAAACATTTACGGTAGATTCCACAGATAACAAGCCTTATGATTTGATATTGAATCCATATCAGATAAAGCACAGCGATTTTTATAAAGTGTTCGCTATAGAAATTGACCTGTATTATAAAGTGATGCGGATTGCTCTGATAGGGGATTATTATAGTTATGATGATGACTGTGCGGTGCTGGATGGCGAGATTTTGACAGTATTACAAAACGACACCATATCGCAGATCAATATAAAAGATGGTGCTTTGATGTTTACCAAAAAGTTTGATTGCTTTGGGTGTAATTACGGTATCTATAAAGTGAAGAAAGGTTATCTGATTTACGGAGAAATAGAAATCCTGATGCTGGATTTTGACTTTAATCTTATGTGGAAATTTTCCGGAAAAGATATTTTTGTATCCGTGACAGGAAAGAAGGCTTTTGAGCTATGTGAGGATAGCATCAAACTATATGATTTTGAAGATAATTTTTATGAGATAGATTATGACGGAAACAAAATAGAATAAATATTGAAATATCTGATTTGATTTTTTTCGGACACCCTGCCAGATTTTCGGCTAATAGATAAGAGGTAATTCCTCTAAAGAAAATCATGTGAAAACAGTATAAGCTGTTGGAAAGGCAGGTAAAAATGGAAGTAACAGTAAAAACCAACCCTTATGCCAAGCAGGAGAACGGAAAGCTGGGCGTAGCAAATGTCACTTTTGGAGAATGCTTTAAGGCAAGGAGCATGAATATTTACAAAGGCAAAGATAATGAGCCTTTTGTATCCATGCCGAGCTACCCGACACGTAAGGTGGATGAAAATGAACGTACCGTATTTCAGGATTATTGCCATCCCATCACGAAAGAGTTTAGGGAGCAGCTCTATGGTGCAATTCTGGAGAGCTTTAAGACCGGGCAGGATGTGAAGTTTGATACCGGGACAGGAAAGGATACACCGGATATTGCAATTACGGTAGTACCAATCGAGGGCGATAATGTCACAAAGGCACTGGCAAGGATGACGATTGATGGGGGCTTTGTGGTCAATAACATTTCCATTAAGGAAAATAAGGATGGAGAGCTTTTCGTATCTATGCCGAGTGTGAAGACAAATCTGACGGACGAGCATGGAAATCCGGAATACCGGGATGTATGTTATCCGACTACGAAAGAGTTCAGGGAGCAGCTGAATCAGCAGATTCTTGATACTTACCAGCAGGCAAAGGATATTGCAATGGATGGCGTGGATGAAAAGGCACAGCAGACAGAGAAAGATACAGTAAAAGAGCCGAAGGAAAAGACATCCATCCGGGGTAAGATTAAGGAAGGACAGGAGAAAGCAGCTGAAAATGCTGCAAAAAAGCCTGAAACAAAAGTAAAGCAGACACCGGAACGATAAGACATACTCCATTGGTCTGAAGGAATTATGTATCACGAAAATTAAATTATGATAAGTAGTCGATAGCATCCTTTAGTGAGGGGCTTAACTATTTTCAAAAACTGAAAATTCTGCTTGCCAAGTTGAACGACACTTGACAAGTGGGATTTTTTGTTTTATTGATAATATAACAGGTTGATGGTTGTAGTACATAATGATACAGCCATATTGTGATGATAGGGGAAAAGATGGGAATACTAAAGAAACTGTTTTGCGCAGAAAAGCGGGATAACCAACCATGCATTGAAATTTCGGATGAGGAATATGAAGCACTCATTGAGCGAGCCAGAAAGATAGATGAAGCTCAAAGAGAGTACATGGAATATCTAAAGAAGCATAACAAAAAAGAGTATAAACGGATTATAACCATGAGAAAATTTTCCTGTGGTCTATAAAAATGTTGCAGCCGGATGTCCTTAGTTAAACCCGGTTGCATTTTTTTATGCTAATATTGGTACAAATACAGGATACGGAGGTCGAACAATGTCGAAGAAGATTGAAAACCACTTTGAATTAAAGGATGTATGCCGGAGCGCAGGTCTGTGGTATGTGGGTTCGTTTATGTTGGAATTTCTGAAAAGAAAAGCGGAATGGCAGGATGCAGACAGAAAACAAGAGTTTATCAAGAGTCTCTATCTGGAGTATCCGGGCATTGATGATGATATTTCCGGAACAACCACACGTGCAAATGCCATGATCAGGATCATTGAATCTGATAAGGTCAAGGATGCAATGCAGCTGGTCTTGGATGCGAATGAGAAAAAATTAGGATGCGTGGAATCTAAGACAAATGCAAAAGCAGTCCTTGATATGCTTGAAAATGGTACATTGTAGGCATAGGAAAAAATAAATATAAAATTGTAAAAAAACTTTCGGACACCCTGCCCAGTTTTCGGCTTATATGTGAAGGGGTTTTATACCGCTTCTTATTGCAGCTTGAAAATTGGATATACAGGAATCAGTTACAAGAACCTATATATGACAGCAGGTAAGACTTGCGCCATGAGCGAGGACAAGCAACTTAAAACAGCCCTATTGGTACGGACTGTCTGCCATGATACATATTAGGAATAATGAGACTTTCGTAGAAGTACGACTCGGTGCGAACCACGGAGAGGCTAGTTACCTATGACATCCAAAGACCTACATGGATGGGCTGATTTTCTCCCTGTATCCGGATGTATCGGATGCGGTCAGGGGTGCGTGGCAAATATGGCGAACAACAACTATGAACATTATTCTGTTTAACAGTGAAAACGATGGAGTGGAGCAACCAAATAGCTGCTCCACTCTATAATTTTGCTGTTAAATTCGGATGAATCATAAAGTGTAAATGGAAATGTCTTTACTGGAAAGGGATGGCGTGGATTTAATCCAGCATTCCTTTTCTATGGTAAGATTCTTTTCGTCAATCAGAATGACAGAAAGATTAAGGGAGAGGTTTTCCGGTATCTTTGATGCATACAGGTCAAATTCTTCCTTACTTGATGTTACGAAGCTGATTTTTTCCGTATCGGATATTTTTTCAAATGCCAGTTGCAGATAAAGAGCATGGAAATCTTTTTTCATCAGTTCCTCTGTAGTGTTTGAAAGAAAAATAAAATGCCAGTGTGAGATAGCACCGGAGGGAAAGGATACTGACAAATGATAGTCGGTGTCCTTTTTTTCCTGCTCCAAAGTACAGGGAATGCCGGATACGGAAAGCGCAGTCAATATTGTACCCTGCATGAATTTCTTAACATTCTCTGACAGGGATGCGATAACGGCATGGTATGGATCAGTTTCATCCTGTGCAGCATATCCGGCAGCGGATAAAAGCTGTGCATAGGTTACACCATTACTTGCATTCTGGGCGATTGACTGAATTTTACCTATGGAAGGAGGATTTGCCAGCTTTGAGTTCAGTATCCTTGATAAATATTCCGGGGATACATCAATCTTACTGGCAAATTCCTTTTTCATTGTATTTCCTATTGCAAGCTGCAAGAGCGCAGCAAATTCTTGTGGATTATATTTCGAGTTCATAATAGATTCCTCCGATAATATAGTAAACTAATTGACACAAAAAGTCAATTTGGATAATTTGCAGTTCAAGCGTAATTGACACGAATTGACATGATAAATCAATAAATAATTGACATACTATGTCAATTTGTGTATAATGTGTATTGTGTAAGAAATGAATATGGAGGTGGTCAGATGAATCCGTACACAGTTGACAGGGTGCAGGATGGAAATGTAACTTATTTCTTCATCCGCTGTATGGAAGATATGTCAATTATGCCACTGCCTACCAAGTATCTTACGCATATGACAAGGGCAAAGAAATCTCCAAACACGGTTAAGCGGATTGCATTTTCCATTTCCTATTACATGAGTTACTTAGAGGAAAAAGATGTAAAGCTGGGGGATGTGTCAGAACTTCACTATAGCGAACAACACTTGCATTTCACAGAGTTTCTTGCATGGCTGAAAAGTGGGAAGCATAACGGAGATAAGGAAAGGAAGCAGCCAATGAATGCAACCTGCAACACATATTTAAGGGATGTGTTTGGATGGTTTTCCTTTCTGGAACTGGAATACGAGCAGTTTCATGACTTAAAGGTATTATCAAGCCGGGTAGTTTCTTTTTCCAATAATGTAGGTGTCAGGTTCTCCGTAACTTGCCGGACATTCAAAGGATACTTAAAGGAAGAAGAACACGTTGGAAAGACCATTGAAAAGGACTGCATCATTACCTTACTGGAAGCGTGTGCAAACTGCCGTGACCAGCTGATGCTTCTATTACTGTCTGAAACCGGATTTCGTATCGGAGAGCTTCTTGGCATCCGGTACACGCAGGACATTGACTATGATAAGCGAGTGATTCGTGTGGAATACCGTGAGGATAATGAGAATGCTGCCAGAGCCAAGAATGCGGAATACCGCAGAGCAAAGATAAGTGCAGAGACTATGGAGATCCTCATGTATTATCTTTCCGAAAACAGAGAGCTATTAAAGGATGGCGATTATCTGTTTGTTAATCTTTCCGGAGAAAATGCCGGGGAGCCGGAAAACGTGAATACGGTCTATGCCATGCTTGGAAGACTGGAAGAGAAAACCGGAATCAAGGCAACTCCACATATGCTAAGACATTATTTCGCAAATGAAAGGCGTAAGAGTGGATGGGATTTGGCACTGATTTCCAAAGCATTAGGACACAGGCATATCAGCACGACAGAAAAGTATCTGAATATAGATGCGGATGAACTTAGTCAGGCAACAGATGAATTTTACAGTAAAAACAAGTCACTATATATGGTGGATAAATTGATATAAAGGGGGTGTGACTGATGGCTGCTTTAAGTCTTTTTCAGTTTGACATGACTGCCCGGATTGCAGAACTGGATGCACAGCTTGATGCCTGTGCCACGGTGCAGGGCAGACAAAGGGCAGCTGTCAGGGATTTCCTTTTACAAGAGGGCATCTATTCCATAGAGGATGTCACAGACGAGGATATACAGGATTACAGAGCGTATATCAGTCAGAAAGAAAATTTTTCTGATAAGCAGAAAGCACTTTATGCAGGATGCATGGAAACAGTACAGTACTCTTTCTACGCTCCACAGAACGAAGCGTTTTTGAAAGAACTGGAAGCTGGCAGGAAGTTGACAGCTGCCATAAAGAAGACGGAAGTTTATCTTATGGCACACGGCATCAAAAGGGCAGAGGATATTACTTATGAAATCCGTGCCTCATATGAAGTCTATTTAAGTCAGTCCATCAACGGTCAGAAAAGATTGGAGTATTTAAAAGCACTGGATAACATGAAACTTGCTTCCATTCAGAAGGAATGTGATAAAGCACCTTTTAAGGAAAGGAAGTTAAGATATACCGGGGGGAAGATATTTCTCCTGTACCATCCGGATATTGAGATTGCAAAGACTTTCTATTACATCCGGAATAAAGAAGAGCTGCTGTTTGATTTTTCCTTACAAGCAGCGGAGCAGGTCAAGTATCAGATATTCTTTATGTTGAATTACATACTGGAGAATGAAAAAGACTGGAAAGCAAGAAGGGAAAGGTTTCTTGTACCTCTAAAGCTCCTGTACAATTTCTGTATCGAACAGGGGATTGAGGACTTGGAACAGCTGGAGGAAGAGGATATAGCAAAGTTTAAGGAAAAGCTGGATGGGCTTAATGTAGATAAGGCAGATATATATATCCAGATAGTAGACAATATAAGGAAGTTCCTTTTCTTACGAGCAAAGAAAACAAACTGGGAAGCAAATGTATGGTACATGGATCGTTTCAAATTCCAAAGTGACCGCATGAATCCGGCAAATCCGGTGGTGCGTATCCAGTTTATGCAGGTGCATGACAAGGAAAACCGAAAGATTTTCCAGATTTATATGCAGTATATGATAGGTGTTACATCCCTTGCCATCAGTAACATCCGGTTTCAGTTTTACCGGGTGTCGGAGTTCTTGGAATACTGTGATGCAAAGAATTTATCGGTACTTCATCTTACGGCACAGGATATGGATGCCTATATGAAGCATATCGACAACGGCATCCTACCAGATACTTTCAATGGCAAAGTGGCAGACATATATAAGTTTATGAAATTCATGGTCGTAAAAGGCTACATAGAGAAAGTTCCTTTTAATATGGAATATTATCTAAAGAATGTAGTGCCGACACACCATGATAGGGCATTGCCGGAAGACATGGTAAGTCAGATGCTTACAAATCTGCATCTGTTCCCGGAGCATTTAAGGCTCATGTATCTCCACTTATGGTGTCTGGGCTTACGAATCAATGAAGTCTGTACCATTAAGGGGGATGCCTACTATGTAATGAATGGGGATACATGGATTAGGCTCTATCAGAACAAGATGAAAGCCGAGAAGACAGTACCCATTCCGGAAACGCTCTATCAGCTGATGACTTCCTACATACAAAAGATGCACATAGCACCGGATGATTATGTATTTCAAAATGAAAAGGGCGGTGCATATAATGTGGGAACATTCAATAAGCAGATGGTGGGTAAGTGCCGGGAACTTGGGATTGATTGTGGAGATTATACATTCCGTTCTCATGATTACAGGCACACCATTAGTACGGCAATGCACGGACATGGTGCATCCATACAGGCAATCCGTGATTTCTTGGGGCATAAGTCAGAGGAAATGACAAAGCAGTATATTGATTACCTGCCGGAAAAGATTGACAAAGCGAATGAGGAATATTTCAGTATGAAAGGAAACAGTATTGCAAAGGCAGTACGGAAGGGAGGAAACAATGGAAATGAAACTTAGATTTAATGATTTGCCATGCTATCAGACGGAAGATATTACGGCTGGTTCAGCAGCAGATAAATGTAGAAATCAATGTTTTTGCATTGACAGACTTCCTACCGTGGGTTTGCAGAAAGAATTTTCTTCATTCATATTGCACCGGGGAACGGTTCTGAAGGCATCCAGTCTTCGGACAGACCTCACTTCTTACAATGTGGTAAACAGTTTTTTATCAGAAAAGCATCCTAAGATGGAAAGTCTTTTAGAGCTTCCGCTTGATACACTGGTAAAAGATATGAAGAAATGGCTGCTATCCAATGGAAAATCCTTAACAACCAGAGAGATAAGCAAGCGTATAGGTAAGGATCAGCAAAACGAAAGCGTTCATATCCGATATTTAAGAAAAGTATATGAGTATCTTACCCCAGAGGATGAAAGACCGGAGAGGGAAAAGGATATATGGAAGCTGGATAAGTTAGGACTTATACTGATTGACAATCCAATCAAAAACACGGAAACGATTAACTTTACAAAGATTGTACAAGATGAAATGCGAAAGGAAGTAAAGGATGCAGCCTTTATGGAATTGCAGACAAGGGCAGTCGGTACGGTATCAGCAGAAATTGTAGCGATAAACCGCTTTAGTTCCTATCTGGCGGAGAATTTTCCGGATGTACAGTCAATGGCTGACATAAATAGGGATATTGTTGAGAGCTATCTGATATACCTTAGTACGGAAGCGAATGACAGGCAATCCTATAGAGCAGATATTTTTCATCTGAAGGCACTCATTGATTTGGTTGGCAGGATGACAGATAATCAGAGAATCTGCAATCTGTTTCTGATTACAGATATTCCAAACAATCCGGAAAAGTTGTACAAGTCCTATTCGGATGCAGAACTGAAAAGATTGAACAGTGCCATTGTTACTGCTGATGTACAGGTGGCAAGGGCATTGATTTTACATCAGATGTTAGGTACACGAATTTCTGATACGCTGACACTAATGCAGGATTGTGTGTTTGAAAAGGATGGGAAGCTGATGATCCGGATATACCAGATTAAAAGCCGAAGGGCATATCGCAAGACCATCAATGAAGAAATACTGGAACTGATAAACGCAGCGATTAAGTATACGAAGGCACATTCTCCGGACAGTCCTTATATATTTGCAAATGATAAAGACGCAAGCCGTCCAATGACATATGCAAAGATACAGTATCAGCTTATGGCGATTATCCATGAAAATGATTTAAGGGATGATAATGGAGAGCAGTTCGGTGTTGGCACACATTTATTCCGGCATACTTATGGTCGGAAACTGACGGAAATGCACGTAGACGATACAACAATAGCAAAGCTGTTAGGACACGCAAATAATTCCAGTGTGAAATACTACCGGAAAATGTCAAATACACAGCTTGCGGAAGAAACAAGAGAAATGCGCCAAAGCATGGATGAAATCTTACAAAACTTGATAAAGGGGTGGTAATCGTGACTAAGTATGACAGAATGGTTGCCACGAACAAGGCAACAAGTACTGCCAAGATTGCGAAAGCAAAGGCAGAGATTTCAAAAATGGTATCTGAAAACATTCAGGTAACAGTTGGCGAGTTGGTAAAACGAACCGGATTATCCAGAGGGTTCTTTTATAAAAATGAGGAAGTCAGCAGGGCATTAGAGAATGCCAGAGACTTACAGGATGGGAAAGCCTTGACCAGACCTCAAAAAGTAATTCTTGATAAAGCAATGGATAAGCAGTTGCAGGTGTTACAGCAACAGATTGAAAAGCTGAAAAATGAGAACAGCAGCTTGTCAAAGAAGAATCAAGATTTGCAAAAGGCACTAAACAAAAAGGATTTAAACTTTATCAAAAATCTATAAATTCTGTTATTCAGTTCTAAAGTTCATACAGTATATACAGTGTGTATGGTGTTAAAACCCTTGAAAACACTGCATTTGAAATCCCATAGTAAAATTATTTGTGGTACTGATTGGATTGGTAATGATCTTTAAAAAGCAGATGACGTCTATTGTAAACAGTATCTTTGAAAAAATCGTATCACAAAGCAGTAGCATATAAAGCCGGAAAAGAAATATGTGAACTTATGAATAATTCTATGAATAACTCTATAAGCCAAAGGAAAATGACATTAAGGTCATCTAATGGATATCTCACTGTTTTTCTGTCACTCTTATTAGCTTCTTTTTTAGCATTTATCATGATTTTATCGGAAGGAATAAAGAAGAATACCACTTTGACAGAAGCAGAAATTGCAATGGACACAGCCTGCTATTCTGCGCTGGCTGAGTATCATCAGGAGCTGCTGAATCAATATGACCTTTTGTTTATTGATTCCTCCTATGGCTATAGTACACCGGGTGCGGCAGCTGTTGGAAACCATATAAAGGAATACGCAGCAAAAAATCTGACAGGTACGGATTTCATGGACATTGGGGTGCAGGAAATAAGAATGGAAGAGGTTTCGGTAGCTACGGACAATGACTGTGATCCTATCAGGCAGCAAATTGTGGAATATATGAAGAAGGAATTATCTCTTGATCTTCTGGAAGAAGTTCTTCAGGGATACCAGACCACATGCAAAACAGAATTTGATCAAAATGAAATATTGAAACAGCGGGATAAAAATAAAAACAATCTGGATAATGCACCCAATCCTACCAGAGTGAAAAAACATAAAAAAAAGGATCCGGAAACAGGGAAGGTATCCATAACAGAGGAAATCGAAGAAGTTCCGATTGTGGATCCGGCGGCAGGCGTTAATCAACAGAGAAATGCAGGAATCCTGAACTGGGTCGTTGCGAACCCTGCGACCATTTCCTGTAAAACAGCCGGGCAGAGCAGCTGCTTTACACGCAGAAGCCCGATTATTCAGGGAACCGGAACGCTATTGGAAGACTCGGAGCAGGATAATATGGCAGCTTATTTTGAGGAACGTGCACTGATCAACCAATATTTATTTGAAAAATGTGGGTATTATGGACATGAAAAGGAAAATTCCCGTTTGTGTTATCAGATTGAATATCTGATCGCAAAGCATGATTCCGATATGGAAAATCTCAAAACGGTAGTAGCAGAGCTTTCGGCCATACGGGAGGCTGCCAATGCAGTCTACTTATATTCGGACGCAGCCAAAATGGCAGAGATTACTGCGCTGGCATCTACCGTGGCGGCTGTTTCTCTGGCACCCTACTTACAGCCAATCATAGAAACCTCTATTTTGTTTGCCTGGGCCTATGTGGAAAGTATTCAGGATATAAAAATACTTCTGGATGGAGGAAGCGTTCCACTGATTAAAACAGGGGAAGACTGGCATACAAGTCTGACAGCGGCTATGGGATTTCAGGATGCATTTGGAAACTGTGAGTCCAGTCGAGGTTTGAATTACCGGGGATACTTAACCATACTGTTAGCGGCACAAACCGAAGAAACACAATTAGAATATTTGACGGACCTTATGGAAATGGATATCAGGGAAACCAGGTACAATGAAAATTTCAGAATAGACGGGTGTATCAATGGGTTTCGTGTTATTGGTTCTTTTCATGGAACCGGCGGATATGAATGCAGCATAAATCGAGTGTATTCCTATTAATGTTGAAATATCAAGACGTATACGAAACCATATAGAAAGGATAGACAAAAGCGGTTTTTACTGATAAATACAAAACAAAAAAATAAAGATATTTGATTATTCAAATATGAAAACTTAAAAGAAGAAACATCAATAATATTTATACAAATTAGAAACTTGTCTTTTATTAATTCATTCTCTCCGGGCACATACACATTAATTTGTTCATAAATGTTATAAAACGCATTACTCATTTCCCAAAAATTCAAAATAAATTCAAAACATAATCCGTATTTATCTTTAAAGACCGTTTTTGTCTATCCTTTCTATAGAAGAGCATTATAATAGCGAAAAAAGAGATGGAAACAGGGAAAATATGCAAAAAAAGAAAAGAACAGAGGGATCGATGACTTTAGAAGCGGCAGTTGTTTTGCCGGTTTTTTTAATTCTATTTATGAACTTGTTTTCCGCAATGGAACAATACCGGATACATAGTAATATCATGTACTCCCTTTGGCAGAAGGGACGGATGGCAATGCAATATGCGTACCTTGAAAATCGGCTGAGCGAAGTGGAGGAAGAGATGGACTGGTCTGAAATACTTTCCAAAGGTTCCAGTGCCATTTCCTGGATTCAGGTGCGAAGGAAGATCATCGATAACTTAGATCAATATAAAATGTGGAGACAATTGATTCTTTTTCAGGACAAAGGGTTGTTGCTGGATGTCTCAAATCAAAACTATATAATCTGTTATCGTTGCACCTATAGTATCCATCCATTGTTTTCCGCGTATACGAATTCAAACAATCGGGTAACCGCCCAGTTTTACGGACATGCATTTACCGGATATTCTTTGCATCCAATCACCGAAAATACAGAGAACGAGGAAGAGGAAGAATATGTTTTTGTAACAAAAACAGGGACTTCCTACCATGAAAACAGAGGATGCAGTTACTTAAATCCAAGTATACATCTTGTGGCTGCTGCAGATATGGAAGAACAGAGAAATGAAAGCGGCGGAAAGTATTATCCATG
This sequence comes from Lachnospiraceae bacterium, assembly GCA_051880335.1. Classification (GTDB taxonomy): domain Bacteria; phylum Bacillota; class Clostridia; order Lachnospirales; family Lachnospiraceae; genus 1XD8-76. The sequence continues at coordinate 6,199 of JBJENT010000064.1, read as the reverse complement.
TTCCCTTTGCGCCACAGAGCAAGGGGCAGCACTATATTATGTAACAGATTATGGAACCAGCTATCATTGTTCAACAGCCTGTTCGGGATTAAAGAGAACCATATATGAAATTAAGAGATCAGAAACAGGAGGACGCACTGCATGCAGCAAATGTTCAAGGGGATAATATTTGTTTTTATACTTCTTTGTGCCATTACCGACATAAAAGAGAAAAAAATTTATTGGTGGATGATCCTGGTATTTCTTCCATTCTTTTTGTTATATGGCATATCCTGGGGAAAATCGGCACCCTATGAATGGATACAGGATTTGGCGCTGGGGGCTTTTCTGCTGTTCGTAGGAGTAATTTGGAAGGAACAGATCGGCATCGGAGATGGCATATTTGTATTTATGATGGGGATGGTCTGGGATGTTCGCTTTTTAATGGTAAGCATCATTTCTGCATTGCTCCTTCTGGCATTTCTGGGAGGATGTCTGATGCTTGCAGGAAAAATTGATAAAAAAGAGAAAATGCCTTTTGTCCCATTTATGGCATTGGGAATTGCCGGCAATATTCTGTATGGCATATGCAGAAATGTATAAGAAGCACTGTGATTATTACATAGTAAAGGCAGAAAGAAAAATGGAAGAGTATAAGAGAAAAGAAGAGTATTTAAGCGCCTATAGAAAAGAAGGGTCTTGGGGAGCCCGTGGAAAAAGTATTGCAGTGGGAGGCTATCTGACGTTGGAAGCTACATGTCTTATGCCGATTATATTGTTCTGCCTATTGTTTATTTTGTATATGGGCTTTTGGGAATATGATAAGTGTTTCACAGAACAGGATATTTTTATTGCAATGCTTCGGGGTTCGAATGAAAAAGAATTGTCAAATGAAGAATTAAATCATGAACTGGCTGTAAATGCTTTTGCAGAAAACAAATATTTAAATTTGTGGAATGTACAGGAAAAGATATCAGTATCGAAAGATAGTATATCCTTTGAGTGGGATGGCTCTGTGAAAACCATATTGGACGGTTCACAGATGTTTATGAAAATCAGTACATTCGCTCTACATGGAGCTTATGATGTAGAGCGATATGATCCGATAGAATTCATCAGAAACTGCAGAAAGGTGGAACATGGTATTGATAGAATATGTAAATGATTATCGACATAATTTTTTGACCGTGAATTGTGAAGATGAAGAAGATTTTTCTCTACAAATGTTGATGGAAAATGAAATCCCGGGACTGCTCCGTCCGGAGATTCGTCATATGGATGGAGTATCAAAACTGTTCTATTGCATTTCCGGGAAACAAAGTATAATAAACTACTTCGTTCAAAAGACAATAGATAAAAAGACCTTTTTTAATTTGTTGCATAGTATTTATCAGCTGATACAGAGTGCAGATGAATATTTTCTTTCCTGCAGTGGTATTGCACTTTCTCCGGAAATGATTTTCTGGAATATGGAAAAACATAAATTTGAATTTTTATATATTCCATCTTCGGAGGAGAAAATGAATATGACCGAACTGGCGGATTTTCTGGTTTCTAAAATTGATTATAAGGATGAGAAGTTTTCGGACTTTGTATATCAGTTTTGTGAAGATATTTACGAAGATAAATGGAATTTTGAAAAATACATAGATGAAGAAAAATGCTTTACTGATGTGGAACCGAATCCGATTGAAACCGAAAAGCTGGTTTGGGATGAAGAAGATGCAAATGTAGAAAAAGATAAAACTGTAGATAAAGACAAATATAAATATGAAGAAGTAGTTTTTGAGGAAGATCCCTTTGAAATAGAACCTTATGCAACAGAACATGGTAGAAAAACAGATAAAAAGACGAAAAATGAAATGAGAAAAAAGAAAACGTCGTTTTTGTCTGGTGTTGTGGCACATTTTTTGGAGAAAAAGAGGTTAGAGAAAGAGTACGAGGAAAAAACAAGTGATGAGTTTAGAGAGGATATAGACTACGACTTAAGCAGGGAATATGGGGCAATCAGGGAGCCTGAAATAAAATACATTGTAGAGAAGAATGAAACCAATAAAGCGGTATCTTTTTATGGGGAAAAGAATACAGAGGAGGCAAAAGACACAAAAACGGTTTTCTTTGATGTTGCATCAGAACGGGAAAACAAATTGTACAGTATAGGGAAAAAACATTCTCCCAACATAGAATTATCTGTTTTGCCATGTATCGTTGGCAAGGATGAGTCGATGGCAGATCATTGTGTATCTGATAAATCAGTAAGTCGTATGCATGTGAGGTTTTTTGAAGAAGATGGGGCATGCTGGATGCAGGATCTGAATTCGACGAACGGAACCTATCATAATGGACTTAGGCTTAAACCAAATCAAAGAGTTCTTCTGGAAACCGAGGACGAAATAGGAATAGGACAACTGAATTACATATATCGTTAAGATGGCAAGCCGGAATTCCCGGTTATTCAATTACCGATGTGATTCATGTTCTGCTTGATTTATACAGTAGGTTGACGTTATGATATTTTGAAAAAGGACAGGAAGAAAAATACCATGAATCATCGAAATATTCCGATCATAACGTATGGGTTAATTGGGATAAATGTATTCCTTTATATTGTATGTGCATTCACAGGAGATTTGTTATATAATATAGGTGCTCTTGTATCTTCCTTGATGACAGATACAGGCAGTTGGTATCGCCTGATTACATCCATGTTTCTGCATGCAGACCTTATGCATGTTGCAGGCAACATGATTATGCTTTATTTGGCAGGTGATATTATGGAAAAAGTCTGCGGACATGTATTCTTTATCGTTTTATATGTTGTAAGCGGACTGGGCGGATCGGTTTTATCTGTTGCATGTGATTGGATAAAACACACAGATAGTATATCGGTAGGCGCCAGCGGTGCAGTATTTGGAATCGTAGGAGCGCTTCTTTTTCTTACTATTTTTTCCCGTGGAAGTTATGCGGGAATAACAACTGGAAGAGTTGTGTTTATGATTATTTACATGTTGTATCTTGGATTTACCACACCCAGCATCAATAATGCTGCCCATATTGGCGGGATACTAAGTGGTTTTATTCTAATGGGTGGGTTTGTGAGATGGAAGCGGCATCAGGAAAGGGGTACCTATGAAAATTAACATTTATTATGGCGGACGAGGATTAATCGATGATCCAACATTATATGTCATAAATAAAATGGAAGAGGTATTTAAAGAACTTCGTGTTACAGTAGAAAGATATCAGCTTTGTGATCTGAAAAACAGTATTACCACACTGCCCCAGTCTTTGAAGGATGTAGATGGTATTATTCTTGCATCTACCGTTGAATGGCATGGAATCGGTGGCTATATGCATCAGTTTCTGGACGCATGCTGGCTATATGGAAACAAAGAAAAAATTTCCCAGATTTATATGTGTCCTATCGTCATGTCAACGACTTATGGAGAGCGGGAAGGAAAGCTGGATCTGGCAACAGCCTGGGAAATATTAGGTGGCCTGCCCTGTAGTGGCATATGTGGATATATTGAAGATATCTCTGTTTTGGAAAATGATGAGGGCTATAATAAACTAATTGAAACAAAAGCAGAGAATATGTACCGAACGATCAATAAGAAGTTGCCCAGTTTACCGGCCAGCAATCAGGCGGTTAAACGAAAGGTTTCCATTACCAAAAATATTGATCTGACCCCGCAGGAATCAGAACAATTATCTTATTATGCTTCGGATGACAGCTATGTGCAGAAGACAAAAGAAGACATAAAAGAATTAACCAGTATATTCAGAGAGCGTATGGAGATTGAAGAAGAAGATAACCAGACAGAATTTCTTCGGGAGCTGGAAAGTCATTTTAATCCAATCCCCGGATTCCATGGGACATACAAAATCGGAATGAATGGCGAAAAACAGGCGCTTTTCATTGAAGTGAATCAGAAAGACCTGATCTGCAGTTTTGATTCTGCTGAAAAAGCAGATGTAGAGATACAAATGACTAAGGAAACCATGGATGATATCATCTATGGAAGAATGTCATTTCAGAGAGCTTTTATGAGTGGAATGATGAAGATGAAGGGTGAGTTTAAACTGTTGAGACAGTTGGATCAAATATTTGTTTTCAGAGAAGAGCAATAAAAAGGATGGTGGAACATATGAAAAACGATGCATGTATTTTCTGTAAAATCGCAAACGGAGAAATTCCGGCAAAAACAATTTATGAAGATGATGAATTCAGAGCAATTTTGGATTTAGGTCCTGCAACAAAGGGACATGCGCTCATTTTGCCGAAAAATCATTATGCAAATCTTTTTGAACTGCCGGAAGAGGATGCGAAGAAAGTAATCGTTATCGCAAAAAGACTGGCAGCAAAGATGAAGAATAATTTAAAATGTGATGGATTTAACCTAATGCAGAATAATGGAGAGAGCGCGGGCCAGACAGTGTTCCACTTCCATATGCATTTGATTCCAAGATATGAAAATGACGGTCAGGCAATAGGATGGATACCGGGCCAGATGTCAGATGAGGAACTGGAAGCAGTTAAAGAAACCATCTTAAAGGAAGAATAGGATAATATTGATGAGAATACTAGAAGTATCGGAAATAACAGAGCAGATTAAGGAAATGTGCATTGAAGCAAACCATTTTCTTTCTCCGGATATGGAAAAAGCAATTCATTCTGCTGTGCAAAGGGAAAAATCTCCAACTGGCAAACAGGTTTTGGGACAGCTTTGTGAAAATATGAAAATTGCCGGCGAGGATATGATTCCAATCTGTCAGGATACTGGTATGACTGTAGTATTTGTAGAAGCAGGACAGGATGTGCATTTCCGGGGCGGCAGTCTGGAGGAAGCAATCAACGAAGGAGTCAGACGTGGATATACGGAAGGCTTTTTGAGAAAATCCGTTGTTGCAGACCCGCTTATACGGGAAAATACAAAAGATAATACACCTGCAGTTATACACTATTCCATTGTTCCCGGCGATAAAGTTAAAATCACCGTTGCACCGAAAGGGTTTGGCAGTGAAAACATGAGCAGAGTCTTTATGCTGAAACCGGCAGACGGAATAGAAGGTGTAAAAAATGCCATATTGACAGCAGTGCAGGAGGCCGGGCCTAATGCGTGTCCTCCTATGGTGGTCGGTGTAGGGATCGGAGGCACCTTTGAAAAATGTGCACTGATGGCCAAAAGAGCTTTAACAAGAGAAATAGGTGAACACTCGGAAATCGCATATGTGGCAGATATGGAAAAAGAACTGCTTGAAAAGATAAACAAAACCGGTATCGGACCCGGAGGATTGGGTGGAACGACCACAGCGCTGGCTGTAAATATCAATACCTATCCAACCCATATTGCGGGATTGCCTGTAGCGGTTAATATTTGCTGTCATGTAAACCGGCATGCGGTGAGAGTATTGTAAATCTTTTGAAAAAGGACGTCATAATCAGAATGGAAAAATATATTACAGCCCCTATCACGGAAGAAATAAGCAGTGGATTAAATGCAGGCGATTATGTTTATATCAGCGGAACCATTTATGTGGCGAGGGATGCAGCACATAAAAGAATGATGGAAACCTTGGAAAAAGGTGAAAAGCTTCCGATGGAGATCAAAAACAGTACCATATATTATATGGGACCATCACCTGCAAGAGAAGGAAGACCAATAGGATCTGCGGGCCCAACTACAGCCTCCCGTATGGATAAGTATGCGCCAACGTTGCTTGATCTCGGACAAAAAGCAATGATTGGCAAGGGGAAACGGTCGAAGGAAGTCATCGATGCAATTGTTAGAAATAAAGCAGTATACTTTGCTGCAATCGGTGGAGCAGGAGCGTTATTGTCAAAATCCATAACTCATTCCGAAGTGATTGCATATGATGATCTGGGAGCGGAAGCAATACGAAAATTAGAAGTCAAAAATTTCCCGGTGGTGGTAGTAATAGACTCGAAAGGGAATAATCTGTATGAAACAGCCATAGAAGCATACAGGCAGATTTAAGAAGATATTGGAAATCTTAAATCTTTTATTTAGAAATCTTAAATCTTTTATTTAGACATTGACAAACAAAGGTACCTTTGTTAAAATAACTTTTGCGTTCTTTAGAGAATGAAAGTGCATATTGGTAGAGACGTTATTCGGAATGTGGAGAAATACTCAAGTGGCCGAAGAGGCGCCCCTGCTAAGGGTGTAGGTCGGGTGACCGGCGCGAGGGTTCAAAT
>JBJENT010000063.1:0-3940 GCA_051880335.1 Lachnospiraceae bacterium | reverse complement strand
GAATCTTAGTTTTAAGAGACTTGGGGAATCTTCCAGTTCGTTGACGGAATTTTTACGCGGAAAAGCAGACGGTCAGATTGACGCATCCCAGTGTGCCTCTCTTTTTGGAATCGTCAAAGAAGATTATGATGCTGTTGTTGAAGTAATTCAGATGTTATCATAAATCTGTGCTTGTTCACAGCTAAGCAAGATTTTAAATTAGTGAATTTCCTGCCGGAAAAAGGCATTTTTGTGGCGGGGGAGACTGTCCGAAAACTCAGATAATCTAACCTGATATACTAAAGGTTGACACACTTATTTATAGGTGTTCAATATAAATCAAATTGTACATTGAAAACTGAATAAAGTACACAGAAATCATGCAGACATTGTCTAAATATAGTATAATGGACTCAGTAAAAAATGATTTCGGGGTGTTCTGTTATGCCATATATTTCTGGCTTTGACCGTGAGCAGCTGATGTGCTGTTCATGGGATTCGTTTGTAGATAAAAAGAGTATTGCAAGAATAATTGATGCGTTTGTAAATAGCCTTGATATAAGCAGATATGGTGTAAAACCTGTATCTGTTGAAGGACGTCCGGCGTATGATCCTAAAAGTCTGTATAAATTGTATATTTATGGAAGCAGAAAAGGAATCCGTTCTTCTCGTAAACTGGCGGAAAGCTGCAGAGTGAATCTGGAAGTAAAGTGGATGCTTGGAGGTGTAGAACCGGATTTTCGTACCATTTCAGATTTCAGAAAAAATAACATAGACAGTCTGAAGGAAATTTTTCATGAATTCAACCGCCGGATTTCCGGTGCAGTGGAATGGGGATTTTCATCTGTGGATGGAACAAAGATTCAGGCCAACAATTCGAAAGACAATAACTTCACAAAAAATAAACTGGATGACCGTATCAAGTGGCTGAATGGTCATACAGATGAATATCTTCGGATACTGAGTGAAATGGATGAAGAGGAAGGACAGCAGGATGATCCGGAAAAACTAACACGTGAGATCATTGAAGCGAAACTCCAGGAAGCCCAGGAACGTCTTGCAAGGTATGAAAGCTACCAGAAGTTGATGGAAGAAACCGGAGTATCACAGCTTTCCATTACTGATGCAGATGCAAAGCTTATGAAGAATAAAAATGGATTTACTGTAGCGTATAATCCACAGACAGCAGTAGATTCAAAAACGCATCTGATCCGTGATTTTCAGATGACAAATCAGGTAACGGATCATGGACTTCTGGAAAACACAATGAAGAAAATCAAAGAAGAGGACCCGGAAGCGATTGTAGAAGTTGTTGCAGATAAAGGCTACGAAGATACAGATGACATGGTCAGATGTCTGGAAAAAGGAATCATTCCGCATGTGATAACGGATGATGGAAAAGATGGTTATGAAATAGAAATACCCTATGAAGAGGCTGAAGCAGATATAACCAGTGCAGAACCGGAAGAACTGAAGAAAGCATTGCATGCAGGAAAGATTCCGGAAGTATATAAAGAAGTTATACAGGATATAAAAGTCGAGGAAGTACGTCGAAAAGTCGTAGACGAAAAGGAAGGGTGTACTTCGATTTATGGATCAGCAGAGGAAATGCAGGAAAAAGCAAGGGAAGGATATTTTGTCAGAGATCCTGAGCGAAATCTTGTATATTGCCCGGCAGGAGAGATACTCAGACAGAAATGCATCAAGAAAAATGGAAATATCCGATATGCAAATAAAAATGCCTGTAAACACTGCAAAAATCGTAACAGGTGTTATAAAGGGAAAAACGAATGGAAAGAGATTGATTTTACAAAAGATCAGCTTCAGAAGCCATGTAAGGACTGGTTAAAAACAGAAGGAAAAGAACCGGAAGAAATGAAAATTAAAGAAAAATGGCATTATGAGAAAGTAAAGATTGTAAGATTTTTTCTTAAACCAGACCGGGAGAAAATGAGTCAGAGGATGTGCCTGTCAGAACATCCATTTGGAACGATAAAACGGGCAATGGGAGCCACTTATTTCCTGCTAAAAGGAATGAAAAAAGTGGCAGGGGAATTTGCGCTCTTTTGCCTGGGATATAATCTGGAACGAGCAAAAAATCTCCTGGGATTTGACAAAATGATGGAACTTATGACAGAGGCATAAGCCTCTTTCTTCAACACTGTGTATTTTATTCAGTTTTCAATGACACAGAATGAAGGAAAGGACTTATTTTATGCATAAAAAAGAAGTTTTTGGACGGTCTGAGGGGGAGGACATCTATGGCCAGAACGATTGGAATTGGTTTGCAGAATTTTGAAAAGATCATCCGTAATAATTGTTTTTATGTAGATAAAACCGATTTTATCCGTGAGTGGTGGGAGAGTATGGATGATGTTACTTTGATTACGCGACCGCGTCGTTTCGGAAAAACTTTAAATATGAGTATGGTAGAGCAGTTTTTTTCTGTAGATTATGCTGACAGAGGGGAGTTGTTTGAAGGACTTTCTATCTGGAATTATGAAAAATACAGAAATTTACAGGGAACATACCCGGTCATCAGTCTCTCCTTTGCAAATATAAAAGAGCAAGATTATAAGACGACACGGAAAAAAATCTGTCAGTTGCTTACGAAATTATATGCGCAGCATGCGTTTCTGTTAGATAGTGGATTGCTCTATGAAACAGACGCTGCCTATTTCCGGCGGGTTTCGGAGGATATGGACGATAGCGATGCTTCTTTGGCGTTGTATCAGCTATCCGATTATCTTTATCGCTTTTATGGAAAAAAAGTTATTATTCTTTTGGATGAGTATGATACGCCGATGCAGGAAGCCTATGTAAATGGTTTTTGGAATGAGTTGGTCGGCTTTACCAGAAGTATGTTTAACGCTGCATTTAAAACAAACCCATGGATGGAACGTGGAATCATGACAGGAATTACGAGAGTCAGTAAAGAGTCTGTTTTTTCGGATTTGAATAATCTTGAAGTGGTGACAACTACATCCGATAAGTATGCCGATTCTTTTGGATTTACAGAGGAAGAAGTTTTTGCTGCATTGGATGAATACGGTCTTTCGGCAGAAAAAGAACAGGTAAAATATTGGTATGACGGATTTTCCTTTGGAAAATACAATGGTATTTATAATCCGTGGTCCATTTTGAATTTTCTGGACAAAAGAATTTTCAGGACTTATTGGGCGAATACGAGTTCGAATAGCCTGATAGGAAAATTATTGCGTGAAGGAAATCGAAGGATCAAAGAAAAATTTGAAGCATTACTGCATGGCGAAAGCATTGAGACACCTGTGGATGAGCAGATCGTATATAACCAGCTGGATCAGAGTGAGTCTGCTATCTGGAGTTTGCTTGTGGCTGCTGGCTATCTGAAAGTTCTGAGCTATGAACGCGAAGATCTTGTAGAAAATGGAGAAGAGGCAAAGTATGAACTGTCACTGACTAATTATGAAGTGGATCGTATGTTTCGGATGATGGTACGCGGCTGGTTTAAACCTGTGGAGACGGATTATAATGATTTCATTCGGGCTTTGCTGGAGGATGATTTGGATGCTATGAATGAATATATGAATCGTGTAGCTCTGCAAATGTTCAGCTATTTTGACACGGGTAACAGACCGTCAGGAGAAGAACCGGAACGGTTTTATCATGGTTTTGTCCTTGGCCTTCTGGTTGATCTGCAGAACCGTTACCTGATTGCTTCAAATCGGGAAAGTGGGTTTGGACGGTACGATGTTTTATTGGAACCTAAGAATCCTGAACGGGATGATGCAATTATTCTGGAATTTAAGGTCAAAAACAGAAGAAGGGAAGAAAGCCTGGAAGATACGGTACAGGCAGCACTGCATCAGATTGAAGAAAAACAGTATGCATCAAGACTGATTGCAAAAGGAATCCCTAAAGATAAGATTCGAAGTTATGGGTTTGCATTTCAGGGAAAAAACGTTTTGATAGGGTAAATAGA
>JBJENT010000062.1:0-3950 GCA_051880335.1 Lachnospiraceae bacterium | reverse complement strand
TTTCTGGTAAGAAATACAACCAGCAAAACAATCAGCGCAACGAGAACTGCAAATCCAGCCAGTGCTCCAAAAAGTAATCCTGCTATTCCTGACAATTTCATGATGATAAATCCTCCTTTGTTTTCAATGTTTTCATTTTATCACGTACATGATGTTTTTCAAAGGAAAATGAAAACCCCTGTTCATTCCGTTTTGAATTTGATAGAATAACTATAATTATGTGAAACAAAAAAGAGGTCCCCATGCAGAAGTTTTATGGTTTTTGTGTACATGCAATAGAATACCTGAGTGCCATTCTTTTCAGTGTTCTGGCTGTAGCTGCCTTTCTGAAGACAGCTTATGTCAAAAATGCTTATGAAATTGTTGTCAATTTATCTTGGGATAATCCATTTCTTAATCTGCTATTTATTATTTTTTATTCTGGGATACTCTATTGTCTTGCGCAGTTTTTCTCTAGATTTAAACATGGGAATACTATTTTGCTTATAATAACCTGTGTATGGGTTTTTTCCGCTTCGCTTTTGTGGAGTTATCTATCTAAAAGTGGTCCTTCTTCTGACTGTGCTTCTGTTTATTATGCTGCAAAACAGTTTGCGAAAAATGATTTTAGTGCTCTTTCCTATAGAGACTCTTATTTTTCTGTTTATCCATTCCAATTAGGACTCGCATTCTTTTATGAAATTATTTTCCGTCTTGTAGGAAATGATAATTTTCATATATTGCAAGGTATAAATGCTATTTGTTTAATAATAATTGTAATTTCTCAATATCATATTGCCAGATTATTTTTTCATGAAAAAAAGGTACAGCTGTATTCCTTACTTTTAACAGCCAGCTGCATTCCTTTCATTATGTATGGTTCATATATTTATGGTGAAATTCCCTCTTTTGCCTTTTTGCTATTTGGATTTTGGATGTTAGTTGAATTTATAAATAAGCACTATGTTATACAGGGTATTCTGGGATTTATTTCTATCACCTTTAGTATTTTAATTCGTCAAAATAACCTGATATTCTTGATTGCATTATGTATTGTACTTGTTTTGTTTCTCTACCACAATTGGGGGAATTTGCCTAAAGTAATGCGTGTTATATTACCAATCTATTTGATATGCCTAATTTGTCTATCTTTTCAGATTATTTCACTTGTGCAAAACATGTATGGTTACAGATCTGAAACAGAGATTAATAAAGGGGTTCCTAATAGCACTTATCTCGCTATGGGATTGATGGAAAGTGAAGCTGGACCAGGATACTATAATGGCTTCAATTTTGATACATTTACTGTCACTGCTGACTATGATTCAACTCTTGCTTCTGAAATTGGATATTCAGCCTTCAAAGAACGATGTGATTATTTCATATCGCATCCTGCATATGCTATGCACTTTTTTACAGCAAAATGCCTAAATCAGTGGCTTAATGTAGGCTGGGCAATTTTTAATTCAACTTATGTTTCATTCGGAGAACGACTTCCTATTATTGAAAGTTGTTTCTCGGGTGTACTATATTCATATCTTATTGAATATATGTCAGGTTTTCAGTTGTTTTTATATTTTTCCACTGCAATCGGTTGTATTCATTTGATTAATCAAAAGAAAAATATATTGTCATATATATTTCTTTTGACTGCATTTGGAGGCTTTCTTTTCTATATCGTATGGGAAGCAAGTGGCCGATATATCTTGCCCTATGGCATATTTATTCTTCCCAATGCCGGATATGGTTGTTATTGTATTTTCAACTTCATCCAATCATTTATTAAAAAAATAAAGGAACTCAATCATGCTTAATACATCCAGTAATTGTAATGATAATAAAAAACACGCCCTTCTTTTTTTTGTTTATTCTTTTATAACAGTTTGCATTATTATTATACTTTTTTATAATAAATCGCCCTTTATCTATTTTACAAACGATGATCTTTATATCAAAATGATTGCTTCCGGAGAGTTAACAGGCACCCCCAATTCTCATTTACTTCACATTGGCTATCTCCCAGGAATAATTATTAGTTCTCTTTATCAGTTTTTTCCATCTATACCATGGTATGGACTCTTTTTGTGTTCTTCTATAGGGCTCATAATGATATTCGTACTATATAAACTATTAATGTATGTAAACAAAACTGTTTCACGTATTATAACTATTTTCCTGTTTTGCATTTTATGCTATGGTTTTCTTTTTTTACATTTTGCAGAACTACAATATACTACTATTACTGGAATAGTTGGCGCTGGAGCGATTTTTTGCTTTGTACTTTCCCAACCATCTGATACTTATTTGAAAACAGTACGAAATTACATTTCATTTCTAATCTTATCCGTTTATTCATTTAGTATAAGAGATAAAGCTTTTATCATGCTCATTCCATTTATCTGTTTACTCTTTTTAGCCCAATATCTTGACAAGGGTCATAAAATATCAGAATGGAACATCGAACGTAAAAACCTTATCTTACTTTTTTTGACGTTTTTAGCCACCATCATACTTGTTCATGGAATAGATTCTCTTGCTTATAGTCAAAAAGATTGGCACGATTTTAATCAATACAACAGCAATCGAGAAATCATTTACGATTACACCGGCTATCCTGAATATGAAACTCATTCTTCCATTTACCAAAATATGAGTATCTCCTATTCCTCTTATGAAGCAGCTTATCATCACTATTGTATTATTTTTGAGCCATCTATTAATGCAGAAAATATGTCTACACTAGCGCATATTGCCAAAGCTGAACATGCAACATCTCTATCAGACTTTTCCGCCAAGGCAAAAGAAATGCTGTCCTTCTTTATCGATCGTCACCTGTCTTATACCGACAGGCCACTCAACTTACTGGTATATGCCTGCTACATTCTCTTTTTCCTTGCAGCGATTCTTTGCTGGCAGAAAAAAGCTGTCCGGGATATTCTGTTTACCGGTGTTGCCCGCATGGTGATCTGGGCCTATCTGGTCTACAATGGCAGGCTTCCGGCCCGTGTGTCCCAGTCGGTTTATATCGCAGAGCTTCTTATTTTATTGGCAATTGCCCTGAAATATGAATTATGGAAGTTCTCCCTGGATGCTGCTTTGTGGAAATCTTCACCCAGAGTTGCACAGGGAAAATCTTCGTCTGAAGCAACACCGGAAAATCCTTCCCACGACGCGGCTATGAGAAATAGCCCGAAAAGCACTTTGAATATTCCGTATATTTTCTGGTGCCTTATCCTATGCTGCTTTGTGTTTCTGGCATATCGATTTGGATTTCCAAAAGCAAGAGCTGCTGCCGATGAAGCATCCTCCCGTTTGCAGTTCAGCCAGTCCTTTGTGGATATCAAGGACTATTTTGCCGATCATCCGGAGAATTTATATTATTTAGACATGAATTCCTTTGGTTCCTTTACAGAAGATGGTCTGCAGGGCGGCATAAATACTTACGGGAACTATCTTTTTATGGGCAGCTGGGTTCCCCACAGTCCCTGGTATGCAGAAAAGTTTGAAAGATCAGGCATTAAAGAAGCCGATGCTGCAGCCGCTTTGTTTGAAAACCCAAATGTATATGCTGTCTTCATGAAAACGGAAGGCACCGGATATGAATATTTATCTGATTTTTATGCGGAAAATTATCCCGGCGTAACGCTGGAAGTGGTAGAGGAAATAACGGTTTCCAATGATATCACATTCCAGATTTTGCATGGTAGCCTTGCGGATATGTCATATTAGAATTATAGGACAAAAAATATTGACAAAACCGTAGAAACAAAATTTACTGTATATGGTGAGAAAAGCTCCCGTATACAGTAAGCTTTGATAAGAGCCAAAATTGATTACTGTATCCGAAGAGAGAAATTCCTGTGTACAGTAAGGTTTGGAAACAAGCTAAAATCGATTACTGTATGTGGCTTGAAAAGCTCCTGCATACAGTAAGGTTTGGCAACAAGCTAAAAATGAATACTGTATTTGAA
>JBJENT010000061.1:0-3952 GCA_051880335.1 Lachnospiraceae bacterium | reverse complement strand
AACAGCTCATTGTGATCAGATGACAGGACTTTATAATCATGATTACACTTTGAAATGTCTGGAAAAATATTTGTCCGGAGAGGGCAAAAAGGGTATTCATGCACTGTTCATGATTGATCTGGATGATTTTAAGAAGATCAATGATACTTATGGGCATATTGTGGGAGATGAAGTAATCCACAGTATTGGTGAGAAACTGAATATTTTATTCCGTAAATCAGATATTATCGGACGTTTTGGCGGAGACGAATTTCTGGTTCTGGTAAAAGATATCGGTTCTGTTGAGTCTGCAAAGGCAAAAGCAAAGCATCTCAGCGAGCAACTGGATATCTGTATGAGAGTCAAAGATCATGAAATTCATTTCACCAGTTGTATCGGGGTCTCCATTTGTGAAGATGGCAATAAGAGCTATCAGCAGATGCTCAATGAAGCAGACAGGGAAATGTATCGGGTAAAGAAAAATGGAAAAAACAGTTTCTCTTATGTAGCTGATTAACAGGATGGAAAAAGAAAGGGAATATTGTGCAATATCGTAAAAATAAATCAGGAGAAAAAATATCCTTACTTGGATATGGATGCATGAGGTTTACCAAAAAGGGCAATTCCATTGATCTGGACAAGGCAACCGAAGAAATAAAATGTGCCATAGAAGGCGGTGTGAATTATTTTGATACGGCATACGTATATCCCGGAAACGAAGTGGCACTGGGCGAGATCTTGTCCAGGCTGGGATGCAGAGATCAAATCCAGATTGCAACCAAACTGCCTCATTATCTGATAAAGTCTCTGGATGGCGTAGAAAAAATGTTTCAGGAAGAGCTGAGACGCCTTCAGACCGATCATGTGGATTATTATCTGATGCATATGCTGACAGATACTGCAACCTGGGACAAAATGAAGAAGCTGGGTATCGAGCAGTGGATTTTGGAGAAAAAAGAAACCGGACAGATCCGGCACATTGGTTTTTCCTATCATGGAAATACAGAGATGTTTTGTAAACTCCTGGATGCCTATGATTGGGATTTCACACAGATTCAGTACAATTACATGGATGAACACACCCAGGCGGGGCGTCGTGGACTGAAATATGCAGCAGAAAAAGGGATTCCTGTCATCATTATGGAACCACTCCGCGGAGGCAGACTGGTACAGCTTTTGCCGGAATCAGCTAAAAAAGTTATTGCAGAAAATGAAAAGCATCGAAGCCCGGCTGAATGGGCATTTCGCTGGTTGTATAACCAGCCGGAAGTTACCTGCGTTTTGTCCGGAATGAATTCCATTGAGATGGTAAAGGAAAATCTGAGGATTGCAGGTGAAACAGAAGTGGGAAGCTTTACCGAAGACGATTTTGCACTGATTGAGCGGGTTAAAGCGGAGATTTCAGCCAATGTAAAGGTAGGATGTACGGGATGCGGCTATTGTATGCCATGCCCTCAGGGGGTAGATATACCGGAAACGTTTCGATGCTATAATAATTATTATTCGGAAGGAAAGAAGTCGGCAAGCTGGGAATATATTCAGTGTACCATCTTCCGGAAAGAACCAAGTAATGCTTCCAGGTGTATTGAATGCGGAAAGTGCGAAAAGCATTGTCCACAGCAGATACCGATCCGGAAACAGCTGAAGGAAGCTGCAAAAAAACTGGAGGATACGAAATTTAATCTGATAAGGACAGGTATCCGATTTTTGAAACTCTGGTAAAACAGATATAGCATATTTGGGGATGAAATTTTTTTAAGTATATTGTTGAAATCGTAATTTACATTTTACAGCGAAAGGTATTGATCATGGGAAAAGAACAGACAGAACTGGAACAGCGCATTAAAACAAATATCACAAATTATACGCTATCGATGCTTCTGGGAGAAAAACAGACCCAGATGTATTTTGAAAGCTTTGCAGAAATCATGAAAGTGGACGTGCTTCTGGTGGATCGAAGCGGAGCGGAGGTTGCCAGAGTGGGCAGTCTGGCTCTCTCGGACATCAATACGGATATGGAGCCGGGAAGAACCCTGATCGTACAGGGGAGAACCATGGGACGTTTATATGCCAGAAAGACTTCCGGCGATCCATTATCTATGGAAGAAGAAAATTTCCTGGATGCCACAAAACGTCTGCTGGAAAGAATGGCAGGACAGATCTATTTCCAGAAAGAGACCACTTTGTACATTGACTGGAAAGAGAACAGTGATAATCCGGGCATGAAATTACATAATGTAGAAAAAGAGGATGGCTTAACCGGAGTTTTCAATAAATCGTATTATGAAAACCGTGCCAAGATCATTGATCGTTCCGGTGTTCTTCCGGTAGCCCTTATTTTTGTGAATATCAATGACTGGAAATATGCCAATGATCATTTCGGGGATGATGGCAGTGACAGACTGATTCAGATTGTAGCCGAGATATTAAAAAAGGAAGCAAAAGAAGAGTATGTCATCGGCCGAGTGGACGGAGACGTGTTCCAGGTGCTGATTCCAATAGCGGAAGATGGAGAGGCTGAGGACTACAGTGCGAGAGTGCAGGCTGAATGCAATGCCTATGAAGATGAAAAGCTGGCACCTTCTGTTGCAATCGGCATCCAGTATAAGACCAACATAGAAGAAAATCTTTTAGATAAAGTATCAGATGCGGAATATGAGATGTTCCAAAACAAATTTGATGTAAAGAACGAGCCGGGTTATCGGGAAAGACTGGAGAAGTACGAGCACAGAATTTTATAAAGCGGCATTGACGGGAGAACTTGTTCATTTTTCCTCAGTGTCTGTGTAAAAATGAACAAGTATCTCCCACCAGTGCAACTTTGAAAAATCCTACAATTTTTTGAACATAGGAATGCGGCCGGAAAATACCGTATAGTATTTAAAACCGCAGTCTGTCAGAAGCTGGGATGCTTTGTCAAATCCGGATGCTACTTCTTCCGGTCTGTGTGCATCGGAACCGACTGTAATCATTTCTCCGCCCAGTTCTTTGTAACGTTTGATCACATCTTTGCATGGATTGCACTCATCCATACCTTTACGAAGACTTCCGGTATTGAGTTCCAGTGCCTTGTCACGATCGATCAGATGATTCAGAATCTTGTCCAGAATATCCTGATATTTTGCGTATTCATATTTTTTATCCAGTGTTTTGGTATAGCGGATAATATAGTCTAAATGAGCAAGAGAATCGAAATTTCCAAGGGCACGGATGTTCTGATAGGTTTCTTCAAAATACTGCCGGAGAACAGCTTCCTCGTCCTTTCCTTCAAAGAATTCCTCATAATAAGGATCCTCTCCGCCACACAAATGAACGGAACCAAGAATAAAATCATATTCGTGATCCTTTATAATCCTTGCATTTTCTCTGGAAAGATGAGGCTGCATGCCACACTCCAGTCCAAAGAGCACTTCAATCTGATTCGCATATTTATTTTTATAACCTAAGAGTTCATATAAAAAGGAATCTGCATTTAAGGTGAAAATGTTTTCCGGTTCTCCGTGACGGAGAGGATAGTCCAGATCCACATGCTCTGTAAAGCAGACAGTATTCAGTCCGGCTGCAATTGCTTTTTGTATCATTTCTTCCATAGAGGCATCACTGTCTCCGGAATAGGAAGAGTGTAAATGTAAATCAGCTAAAATGGCCATGATTTGTATCCTTTCTTTTTTATAATATTTTGTAAGTCTTTCTATCTTAGTATACGAAAAAGAAGATAAAATAGCAAACCGGAATAATATGACAGAATGGGAATAAAACATAAGAAAGAAGGAAAAATGAAAAAAAGGCAAAAAATATTATTTATATCTTGAATTTCAAAAGGAGATTAGGTAAAATAATGGTGCTGACAAAATTTTGACAATATTATTATGCCTTTTTATAGTATATTGTCGAAATAAAATATAAAATTTTTTTAGGAGGAACTAAAAATGGCAGTAAAAGTAGCAATTAATGGTTTTGGCCGTATCGGTCG
>JBJENT010000060.1:0-3978 GCA_051880335.1 Lachnospiraceae bacterium | reverse complement strand
ACAGTCAGCACCAGTTTCTCCAGACTATCTACATTCATAGCATTGATTTTATCTTCGATAATTTCTGCAATATTCAAATTACCGATCAGCTTTCCGATGACAGAATCAATTGCTTTGTGATAAAAATCTGCTACTATTTTTCGAACGGCTCCTTCCGAAATATTCATATGGTTACAGAGATCTATGACAGATTGTTCTCCTAACGTATCAATTTTAGTTTCCAGTTCTTCCTTTATAAAATCTGGTCCTTTTTCATTAATATACTTTACTATTTCTCCTCCAACAGGCTGTATCAGGGAATTAAGCATTTCATCATTCAGAAACATTTCCAACATGGAGCCCTTTGTTTTGGCTTTAACAGCTTTTCCGGCTTCCTGAACAATAAGATTATCCAGATTCATATGTTGAACAGAATCAAGGATCTGGCTGGACAGTTCAGAAATCAATCTGTTTTTTATCTCTTCATAATTCAACTCGGACGAACATACTTTTGAAACACAGGTATGAAGATCAACAGATAATCCCTGAACAATCTGATCCACAACAGCATTTTCTGTTTCCAAAGAAATCATTTTCTGTTTAATATCATCTTCCGTTAGAAGATCGTCCGCCACAATAATTCCGATTGCTCTGGCAAGCCTTGGCTTTCCTTTAGGAATTGCCCCCGGAGTAAAAGGAAGTTTTCGTCCAAAGATTCTGACTTCCTGTTTAGGATAAAACAGCATTTTGACAGCGATATAATTAGTACAGTATCCAATCAATGCCCCTATAATGGGTCCTGCCAGTTTTTCTAACATTTTTCTTTTTCCTCCATAACACTCATATAAGCCGGACGGATAATCTTATCTGTGCAGATCAGTTCTTCCATACGATGCGCACTCCACCCGACTACCCTCGCTACTGCAAAAATCGCAGTATATAATTCACGTGGAATGCCTAGCATGTCATATACAAATCCGCTGTAAAAGTCCACATTCGGGCTCACTCGTTTTATAGTATTTCTGTTTTCTGCAATCAGTTTAGGTGCAATCACTTCAACATTCTCATAGAGCTGGAGATCGCTCTCCCGGCCTTTCTCTCTTGCCAGCGCTTCCACATATTTTTTAAATACTCTTTCTCTTGGATCCGACAATGTATACACCGCATGTCCCATTCCGTAAATCAACCCTTTTTTGTCAAATACCTGTTTGTCAATTATCTTCATAAGATATGCTGATATTTCTTCTTTATCAGAAAAATCCTTTACATTTTCCCGTATATTATCCATCATCTCCACAACTTTTATGTTTGCGCCGCCATGCTTCGGTCCCTTCAAAGATGACATAGCGGCAGCAATTGTTGAATATGTATCTGAACCGGAAGAGGTCACCACTCTGGTTGTAAAAGTAGAATTATTTCCGCCGCCATGTTCCATATGAAGAATCAATGAAGTATCCAGAACTTTCGCTTCAACCGGTGTGTATTTCTGATCATGCCTGAGCATCATTAGAAGATTCTCAGCTGTAGACAGTTTCGGATCCGGATTATGGATATACATACTCTGGTTTTTTTCGTAATGATTATAGGCATGATATGCATATACAGCAAGGAGTGGAAATTCACTAATCAGTTGGATGCACTGCCGCAACGAATTACTGACGCTGATGTCTTTTGCCTTTTTATCATAAGCAGCCAGTGTCAGAATACTTCTTGTCATTGAATTCATAATATCCTCAGATGGTGCCTTCATAATAACATCTCTGGTAAAGTTCGTTGGAAGCGTTCTGCATGTGCCAATCACTTCCCGGAACTTTTTTTCTTCATCTTCTGAAGGCAATTCCCCCATCAACAGAAGATAAGCGATCTTTTCAAAACCAAGCTGTTCTTCTCCAAGATTGCCAATCAATTTTTCTACCTTATATCCACGATACCACAATTCCCCGTCACAAGGTACTTTTTCTCCATCTTTCACACATGATGATACAATACGGGAAATCTTAGTCAAACCGGTAAGCACACCTTTTCCATTTTCATCCCGCAGCCCCCGGTTAACACCAAACTCTTCATACAATCTAGGATCAATATGATCATTTTTCCGGCAGATAGCTTCATTCTGCACAGCATAATCATTCATCCGCTTCATCAGCTCTCCCATACGAATCGACCTCTCCCATCCCTTTTATTTCGCTGCACATCAGGTTATCCAGTTGTTTCATCATTTTTAATAACATGATCAAATTATCTTTTCCGAATTTGTTGATCACTTTTCCATAACATTCTCTCAGAATCATTTCCTGACCCTTAAACAGTTTCTGTCCCGTTTCTGTAACAGTCACATATGTTCCTTCACTTCCGCTTCCTTCATAAGACCACAGTACCAGTCCACGATCTTTCAGCTTTTCTACCATTTTTGATGTCTGCCGTATTGTCAGCTGCATCTTTTCTGATAAATCCTTTAAATACGTTCTCCCATTATTATTCGGAGAATTTTCTCTCTCAGATTCTATAGTATACAAAGCAATATACTCCTGAAGTGTCATTTTACGAAACAGTTCCTGTATTTTTCCTTTGTTCATCAGATACCGACGATAGGTTAATTCATTTGTAAACTTTCTGATTTCATTTGCATTCAATATTTCTCTCTGCTCTGGCATCTTCAACCGCTCCTCTCTTTTTATTTACATCAATACATGTTATTTTCTTATTTAATCCCCAATTTCTGCCTGAATTTTAATGGCAAAATCAACCGCATTTTCCAGATCTTCTTCATCCGGATGGGTATTTCCCAGTCGAAACATCTGCTGCATCTCTTTTTCTTTACTTGGCATCTGGCTGATCATAATTTTCCTTCTATCTGACTCCACATTCCCCTGACAGAGAAACATTCCCAGATACTCTCCCTCGTCCGGGTACCAGACTTCAAGATTTTTTTCAAGCTTTTCTTTATATTGTTCTGTCGGCACATAACCGCAGGTAACGAACACTGCATATTTTCCGCCTGTAATCTGCTCAAATACATCTGAGATATCCATGCTGCAGGAATAACCATGAATTCCAAACCCGATCAGATAGACATCCGCCGCAGGTATATCCTGCTCTGTATCAATATCTACAATTGTTTTATCCTCTGTATTTAAAGCACCATAGATCTTTTCTGCTATTAAACGTGTATTGCCACTTTTTGACTGATATATAACTGCATATTTCATAATGGACCTCATTTCACATAAAAACAGAAGCGAACAAAAAGAGGAGATGTACCAGCCATCTCCCCATTTTGTTGCTCGCCAATGATTTGATTTTACCTGTTCTCTTTAATACATTTCCGGCTGTGGCTGCGGCGCAGGTGTATTTTCCTTAATGTCCGCTACCGCAGCTTCTGTAGTAAGAAGTGTAGCTGCCACACTTACCGCATTCATTAATGCATTCTTTGTTACCTTCACCGGATCAATAATACCCTGTTTCATCATATCCACAAAGGTTTCTGAGGCTGCATCAAATCCCATGCCAGGCTCACTCTTCTTTACCTTGTCTACGATAACCGGGCCTTCCAGACCTGCATTTTCCACAATCGTATACAGTGGTGCTTCCAGTGCCTTTGCTACGATTCTGGCTCCGGTCTTCTCATCACCCTCCAGGGCTGCTAACAGTTCCTCTACCTTTTTCTGTGCATGGATATATGCAGATCCGCCACCGCAGATAATGCCTTCCGATACGGCTGCTTTTGTTGCGTTCATGGCATCTTCCATGCGGTATTTAGCTTCTTTCATTTCTGTTTCTGTTGCCGCGCCGACACGGATCACTGCAACGCCTCCGCCCATCTTCGCGATACGGTCCATGAGTTTATCTTTATCAAAATCGGATGTTGTTTCAGCCATCTGTCTCTTCAGGCTGGCGATGCGTGCATCAATGTCTTCCTTGTTCCCGGCACCGTCTACGATCGTGGTATTTTCCTTTGTAACCTTTACAGATTTTGCACGGCCAAGCATATCCATCGTG
>JBJENT010000059.1:0-20726 GCA_051880335.1 Lachnospiraceae bacterium | reverse complement strand
AAGAGCTACAGATTTCGATCTGAAACAGACAGACACTCCTTCTGACGGTGTTATCACCGGTTATGGAGTTATCGATGGTAATCTTGTGTATGTCTACAGCCAGGATGCTTCCGTACTGGGGGGATCTGTTGGTGAAATGCATGCAAAGAAGATTACAAACCTCTACGACCTTGCTATGAAAACAGGAGCACCTATCATTGGTATGATTGATTCTGCAGGTCTTAGATTACAGGAAGGCGTTGATGCCCTGAATGCTTTTGGACAGATTTACAGCAAACAGGTAGCAGCAAGCGGCGTTATTCCTCAGATTACAGCTATTTTTGGTTCCTGTGGTGGCGGCTTGGCTGCATTCCCTACATTAACAGACTTTACTTTCATGGAAAGTGAAAAAGCAAAACTGTTTGTAAATTCTCCAAATGCCATTGACGGAAATGAAATCAGTAAATGTGACACATCTGCTGCAAAATTCCAGAGTGAGGAAGCTGGTATTGTAGATGTTGTTGCTGATGAAGCATCCATCTATGCACAGATCAGAGATCTGATCTCTTATCTGCCTGCAAACTGTGATGAAGAAGCGGTTGCTGACTGCACAGATGATCTGAACAGAGCATCTGCTGAACTGGCAAACTGTGTTGGTGATACAAGCATTGCTTTGTCCCAGATCGCAGATGATGGTGCTTTCTTTGAAACAAAAGCTGATTATGCAAAGAGCATGGTTACCGGATTTATCAGATTAGACGGTATGACAGTTGGCTGTGTAGCGAACCGTACAGAAGTTTATGGTGAAGACGGTGAAGTGGCTGAGAAATTTGATGCTGTATTATCTGCACGGGGATGTGAAAAAGCAGCTTCCTTTATCAAATTCTGTGATGCATTCGAAATTCCTGTATTTTCTTTAACCAATGTAAAAGGATATGCTTCCTGCAAATGCTCTGAAAAGAGAATGGCTAAGGCTGTTGCAGAACTGACTTATGCTTTTGCAGATGCAACGGTTCCAAAAGTAAATGTTATCATTGGTAAAGCTCTTGGCAGCGCATATGTAGCTATGAACTCCAAAGCAATCGGAGCAGATGTGACATTTGCATGGCCAACAGCAGAAATCGGCTCTATCGATGCAAAACATGCAGCACAGATCATGTACGATGGTCAGGGTGCTGACGTAATCAACGAAAAAGCAGCAGCATATGCAGAGCTTCAGACAAGTGCAGCAGGTGCAGCTAGAAGAGGATATGTGGACAGCATCATTGAAGCATGTGATACCAGAAAATATGTTATCGGTGCATTGGAAATGCTTTACACAAAAAGAGAAGACCGTCCAGCTAAAAAACATGGCACAGTCTAGAAAGGATGTTTCATGACTATGAAAAAGAGATTTTTAGTATTCGCTATGATCGCTTGTATCCTCGGACTCACCGCTTGTGGTTCTTCTGCAACTACTTCCACTGCAACAATGACACCGGACGAAACGGATTTCGCTGCTTTTGCAGAGGAAATGTGTTATGTAATGGATGCCTATGTGTCCGGTAATACAGCAGGTCTGGAACAGTACATGATGTATTATGGCAATGTTATGGAAGAAGCAAAAGAAGGTTGGATTGCTACTTCAGAAGAACTTGGTCAGATTGTAGAAGTTGAGCAGGCTACAGCGACAACTACCGAAGATGGTTTTATTGCCGAAGTTGCAGTAAAAGGTAATAAAACAATAAAAGACGGATCAGCCAGAGAAGCAACGGTTGTGATTGAGTTTAATCAGAATAGTGGTATTACCATTTCAGAAAACCTTAATTACACCATGGGTGAGCTGATGGTAAAGGCTGCACTGAATACCCTTCTTGGTATGGGTACCGTATTTGCAGTACTTATCCTGATCAGCCTTATTATTGCAAGCTTTAATCTGATTCCGAAGGTTACTGCAGCATTTAGTAAGAAATCAAAAGAAGATGTGAAAGCAGAAGCAGTTGACAATACAATTGCACAGATCGCTCAGAAGGAAGAGGCAGAAGACGATCTGGAGCTTATCGCAGTTATTTCTGCAGCTATCGCAGCCAGCGAAGGTGCTGCCAGCGCAGATGGATATGTTGTAAGATCCATTATTAGAAGATAATTAAAGGAGATTGAGAATTATGAAAAACTATACAATTACCGTTAATGGCAACGTATATGATGTAGTAGTAGAAGAAGGCGCTGGTACAGGCGCAGTAGCACCAAAGGCAGCTCCTGCAGCTCCTAAGGCAGCACCAAAGGCAGCTCCTGCAGCAGCTCCAAAAGCAGCTGGTGGCGCAGGCGCAATTAAGATCGAAGCCGGTGCAGCTGGTAAAGTATTTAAAATCGAAGCATCTGTAGGTCAGGCTGTAAAGAAAGGTGATCCGGTTATCATCATCGAAGCTATGAAGATGGAAATTCCACAGGTTGCTCCTCAGGATGGTACAGTAGCTAGTATTGATGTAGCAGTTGGCGATGCTTGTGAAGCTGGTTCCGTACTTGCAACATTAAACTAATTTAAATAAAAATCTGATTTTTATTTAGATACTATATCATTAGGAGGTTCAAAATGAGCTATGTTGTTAATACGCTCGACAATCTGATTCATCAGACAGCCTTCTTTAACTTAACAGTCGGCAACTATATCATGATTGTTGTAGCATTGTTCTTTTTATATCTGGCAATTGCAAAAGGATTTGAACCGCTCCTTTTAGTACCAATTGCTTTTGGTATGTTACTTGTTAATATTTATCCTGACATCATCAAACCTTTTGGTGAAGGTGGTGAAGGCGGCGGTTTGCTGTATTACTTCTATGTCCTGGACGAGTGGGCTATTATGCCATCTCTGATCTTCATGGGAGTAGGTGCCATGACAGACTTTGGTCCGCTTATTGCGAATCCAAAGAGCTTTCTTCTTGGCGCAGCTGCTCAGTTCGGTATCTTTACAGCTTATTTCGGTGCAATCTGGATGGGCTTCAATGATAAAGCCGCAGCAGCTATTTCTATCATCGGTGGTGCAGATGGACCTACATCCATTTTCCTTGCTGGTAAACTGGGACAGACAGCTATTATGGGACCAATCGCTGTAGCAGCGTACTCCTATATGTCTCTGGTTCCTATCATCCAGCCACCTATTATGAAACTGTTTACAACAGAAAAAGAAAGACAGATCAAAATGGAACAGCTTCGTCCGGTTTCCAAACTGGAAAAAATTCTGTTCCCTATCGTAGTAACTGTAGTAGTATGTTTAATTCTTCCGACAACAGCTCCACTGGTTGGTATGCTGATGCTTGGTAACCTGTTCCGTGAATCCGGCGTTGTTCGCCAGCTTCAGGAAACAGCTTCCAACGCGCTTATGTATATCGTAGTTATCCTTCTGGGTACTTCCGTAGGTGCTACCACATCTGCAGAAGCATTCCTGAACATGGCTACCATTAAGATTGTGGTTCTCGGTCTGGTAGCGTTTGCGGTTGGTACAGCGGCAGGTGTTCTGTTTGGTAAATTGATGTGCGTACTCAGTGGTGGTAAAGTAAATCCACTTATCGGTTCCGCTGGTGTATCTGCTGTTCCTATGGCAGCCAGAGTATCCCAGAAGGTTGGTGCAGAAGCAGATCCTACAAATTTCCTGCTGATGCATGCGATGGGACCTAACGTAGCCGGTGTTATCGGTACTGCAGTAGCAGCCGGTACCTTTATGGCTATCTTCGGTGTATTCTAAGCCGGTTATGGTTTAGACTCGATGGAAAAACAAAGTAGATTATGAAAATATTTTTGGAGGAAATTGGAAATGTCAGAACAGATTAAAAAACCGGTTGGAATTACCGAAACAATATTACGTGATGCCCACCAGTCCCTGATCGCTACCAGAATGCCTACCGAATTAATGCTTCCTATCCTGGATACCATGGATAAAGTTGGCTATCATTCCGTAGAATGCTGGGGCGGTGCTACATTTGATGCTTCTCTGAGATTCTTACATGAAGATCCATGGGATAGACTTCGTAAGATCAGAGATGGTCTGAAAAACACAAAAACACAGATGCTGCTTCGTGGTCAGAATGCCCTTGGTTATCGTCACTATGCAGATGACGTAGTAGCATACTTCGTTCAGAAATCTATTGCCAACGGTATCGATATCATTCGTATCTTTGACTGCCTGAATGACCTTCGTAATGTAAAATGTGCTATTGATGCATGTAACAAAGAAGGTGGTCATGCACAGGTTGCATTATCCTATACATTAGGTGATGCATATACCATGGAATACTGGATGAACATTGCAAAAGAAATCGAAGAAATGGGTGCTTCTTCCATCTGTATTAAGGATATGGCAGGTCTGCTTGTTCCTTATAAAGCTTCCGAGCTTATCACAGCTATGAAGAGTGCTACAAAACTTCCTATTCAGCTTCATACACACTATACATCAGGTGTTGCCAGCATGACATACCTGAAAGCAGTGGAAGCAGGTGTTGATGTAATTGATACAGCCATTTCTCCATTTGCTCTGGGTACATCCCAGCCAGCAACAGAAGTTATGGTTGAAACCTTCAAAGGTACACCATATGATACAGGATTAGATCAGAATATTCTTGCAGAAATTGCTGATTATTTTGCTCCATACAGAGACGAGTGCTTACAGAACGGTCTGCTGAATCCAAAGGTAATGGGTGTTAATATCAAGACTCTGTTATATCAGGTACCTGGTGGTATGTTATCCAACATGGTTAGCCAGCTGAAAGAACAGAATGCAGAAGACAAATATCGTGACGTATTAGAGGAGATTCCACAGGTACGTAAAGACTTTGGTGAACCGCCTCTGGTAACACCTTCTTCACAGATTGTTGGTACACAGGCTGTTATGAACGTTCTCATGGGTGAACGTTATAAGATGGCTACAGGCCAGACTAAGGACTTGCTTTCCGGTAAATATGGTAAGACAGTTAAACCTTTCAATGCAGAAGTTCAGAAGAAGATCATCGGCGATGCGGAAGTAATCGAATGTCGTCCGGCAGATCTGCTTGAAAACGAGCTGGATAAACTGGAGAACGAAATGAAAGAATGGAAACAGCAGGATGAAGACGTATTATCCTATGCTCTGTTCCCACAGGTAGCTGTTGACTTCTTCAAATATCGTCAGGCTCAGCAGGAAAAAGTTGATTTAACACAGGCTGATACCAAAAACGGTGCATATCCTGTTTAGGGAAACAAAATAAGATAGGTTAGAGGACTATCGCTTCGGCGGTAGTCTTCTTTTTATGCGAAATCTTCTATTAGTAGAATAGAACAGAAAGTTAGGATTCTTGACTCTTTGGTAATGCTATATTATAATAACAACTGTTATTATGTTTTTGCTTCATACAGATAAAGAGGTGTAAAGATGCCAAGAAAAGAAACTATAACGAAAAGTGATATTTTGAAAGCCGCATTTGAACTGGCAAGAGAAGAAGGAATGGAAGAAGTGACTGCAAGGCACCTGGCGACAAAAGCAGGATGCTCCACTCAGCCGATTTTCCGTTTGTATAAGAACATGGAAGAGGTTCTGGCAGATGTCATGACGGAAGCAATCAGTTTTTTTGATTCCTTTTATGCTGCTTATCCCAAGAGCCAGGCTACCCCTTTTGTTAATCTTGGGCTCGCATATATCAGTTTCGCAGAAAAAGAAAAAAATCTTTTTCGGATGATGTTTTTAAATGATAAACGGGAAGGCATCAGTCTTTATGAATTACTAAACGGAAAAAATGGAAATGTCCTGGTGGAAATCAATCGTGCAAAAGAGGACGGATGTAAAGACCCGCAGGGAATGTTTATGAAAATGTGGATTTTTATTCATGGTATGGCATGTATGACAATCACCGGAGATTATGATCTGGGGATTACAGAAACGGTACAGCTTTTGAAAGAAGCATATCAGTCCTTTGCCGGATGAACCGGAAGAAATGGAATATAAGGTGTCATCATAGAAATATCAAAGAAACAGCAAAAACACGGAAAATAAAAAAATAGAAGTAATATAGAAGGAATATAGAAGTAATATAGAAGTAATATAGAAAGGAACCTATAAAACATGGCAACAGATTTTATGGCAGACATGAGTGAGAAATTCACAAAGATGAGTAAAAGCCAGAAATTGATCGCTTCTTATATATCAGACCATTATGATCAGGCTGTATTCATGACCGCTGCAAAGCTGGGAGAAACTCTGGGAATCAGTGAATCCACAGTAGTGCGTTTCGCCATTATGCTTGGATATGAAGGATATCCGGAATTTCAGAAGGCATTGGAGGAATGGGTTAAAAATCAGCTTTCCAGTGTGCAGAGAATGGGCGTAAAGTATGCTGGAAGTACTCAGTCAGAGGTGCTGACCTCTGTTTTGCAGTCCGACATGGATAAGATCCGTGATACGGTAGAACATTTGGACGCGGCAGCATTTGATACAGCGGTTGATATTATTTTAAAAGCAAAAAAAGTTTATATTTCGGGAATCAGAAGCTGTGAACCTCTTGCTGATTTTTTGTGCTTTTATCTGAATATGATCCGTGGAGATGTGGTCTGCATTAAGACGACAAGCATGAGCGAAACCTTTGAGCAGATGATCAGGATCAGCGATAAAGATGCATTTATCGGCATCAGCTTTCCCAGATACTCCATGAGAACATTAAAAGCAATGGAATTTGCCAATGACAGAAATGCGAAGGTGATTTCCCTGACTGACAGCATCCATTCGCCCATGTGTATGTATTCTTCCTGTAATCTGCTGGCCAGAAGTGATATGGTTTCCATTGTGGATTCTCTGGTTGCACCCTTAAGTGTCATCAATGCTCTGGTGGTTGCCATGTGTCTGAAACGTCCTGCAGAAGTGAAAAAGAGTCTGCATACGCTGGAAGAAGTATGGAATAATTATCAGGTATATCTGAATGATGAGATCAACTTTATTGATGAAGAACCAATGTTAAATTATCCGCTGCGGAAAGAGGATGATAAATAAGATGAGTCAGGTAATCGTTGTTGGCGGCGGTGCTGCAGGAATGATGGCTGCTTATAGTGCAGCTGTGACAGGGCATCAGGTGACCTTAATTGAAAAAAATGAAAAACTGGGGAAAAAGATCTATATTACCGGAAAAGGCAGATGTAATGTGACCAATGGGGCAGACAAAGATGTTCTGCTCCGGAATATCGTTTCCAACAGTAAATTTCTATACAGCAGCTTATATCAGTTTGACAACCAGTCCATGATGAGCTTTTTGGAGGAACATGGATGTAAAGTTAAAGTGGAGCGGGGAGAACGGGTTTTTCCGGTTTCCGATCATGCATCAGACGTCATAAAAGCACTGCAGAATGCTTTGAAGGAGATGTATGTGGATATTCTTCTTCATACAGAGGCAGAAGCTCTTTTATTAGATGATTCCCAAAAGAAAGTCCAGGGGGTGAGACTGTCAGATGGCACCCGGATGTCAGCGGATGCGGTGATTCTTGCCTGCGGAGGACTGTCTTATCCGACGACCGGCTCCACCGGTGACGGATACCGGTTTGCAAGGCAGGTCGGCCATACCATGGAAGACTGTAAGCCGGCGTTAGTCCCCTTTGAGGTAAAAGAGGATTGGTGTAAAAGACTGCAGGGGTTATCCCTGAAAAATGTGGAGCTGAAGCTTTACGATGGGAAAAAGAAAATCTATCAGGAGTTTGGGGAAATGCTGTTTACCCATTTCGGTATCAGTGGTCCTCTGGTGTTAAGCGCAAGCAGTTATTACGCAAAGCATTGTTTTGAAAACGAAGCAGTGGTGATGATTGATTTAAAGCCTGCTTTGTCGGAAGAAAAATTAGATAAAAGAATTTTGAGAGATTTTGAGGAAAACAGCCATAAGGAATTTAAGAATGCTATTACAGGTTTGTTTCCGTCAAAACTGATTCCGGTCATGGTAGAACTCTCCGGTATTCCGGAGAACAAAAAAGTGTATGACATTACCAGGGAAGAACGTACCTGCTTTCTAAAATGCATAAAAGAACTGAAACTGACGGTAACCGGAACCAGAGGTTTTTCCGAGGCTATCATAACACAGGGAGGCGTATCCGTTAAGGAGGTTAATCCTTCTACCATGGAGTCCAGACTCTGCAGTGGGCTTTACATGGCAGGGGAGATGCTGGATCTGGATGCTTTAACCGGAGGCTTTAATCTGCAGATTGCATGGTCTACCGGATATCTGGCAGGAAGCAGTATTCCCTGGTAATAGAAAGTATGATTAATTTTATTTGTTCAATTTCGATGAAAATGTTTGGTTTTATATCGTGAATAAGAAAATGCAGAAAAAAGGATGAGGATATTATGAGTTTTAATATAGCAATTGATGGTCCTGCCGGAGCGGGAAAAAGTACAATAGCAAAGCAGATAGCCGGAAATCTGGGATATATATATGTGGATACCGGAGCGATGTACCGTGCTATGGCGCTTTATATGATTGAAAAAGGTATATCTGCCCAGGATAGCGAAAAAATCAGTGCAACATGCCGGGAAGCAGACATTTCCATTGCATATCAAAATGGAGAACAGATCGTTCTTCTGAACGGAAAAAATGTAAATGGTCTGATAAGAACAGAAGAAGTAGGGAATATGGCTTCTGCAACATCAGTCAATGGAGATGTTCGTAAAAAATTAGTGGAACTGCAGCAAAAACTGGCAGCAAAGACAGATGTGGTTATGGATGGACGGGATATTGGGACCTGTGTACTTCCTCATGCGGATCTGAAAGTGTATCTGACAGCCAGCACTTCTGTTCGTGCAAAAAGAAGATATGCAGAACTTTGTGCAAAAGGAACAGAATGCAATCTGGAAGAGATTGAAGCGGATATCAAAGAACGTGACTATCGTGATATGCATAGAGAAATCTCTCCTTTGAAACAGGCTGAGGATGCTGTTTTGGTGGATTCCTCGGATATGACGATTCCGGAAGTGGTGGATACCATTATGCAACTGGCTGAGAAAGTAAGAGAGACAAGTGATAAATAATTAAGTATGAATCAATAACATGAATCAATAACCATTAACGAATAAGGAGTGTTCCATGGAAATACAGCTGGCAAAAAGTGCAGGATTCTGTTTTGGAGTGAAAAGGGCGGTAGAAACGGTATATGAACAGTTAAAAGAACAACAGTACGGTGAACATGACAGAGTGCCGATTTATACTTATGGTCCGATCATTCATAATGAACAGGTTGTGAAAGACCTGGAAGATAAGGGCGTCACTGTCATTGAAAATGAGGAACAATTAAGAACTCTTGACAGAGGGATTGTTATCATCCGTTCCCATGGTGTAGAGAAAGGGATATATCAGCTTCTGGAAGAAAAGGGACTTACCTGTGTGGATGCCACCTGTCCTTTTGTGAAAAGAATTCATAACATTGTGGAAAAGGAAAGCGCAAACGGAAAAGAAATCATTATCATCGGAAATCCAGGACATCCGGAAGTGGAAGGGATAAAGGGATGGGCATCCAAAGAAGCGTTCATTATAGAATCTGAGCAGGATATCATGCAGCTTACGATCAATCCGGATGCTGAGATTTGTGTGGTATCCCAAACGACATTTAACTACAATAAATTTCAAGAATTAGTTGAAATTTTAAAAAAGAGAAGTTATAATGTTAGTGTTGTGAATACTATATGTAATGCAACAGAAGAACGACAAACAGAAGCACGTGAAATAGCGGCTTTGGCGGATGTCATGATAGTGATAGGCGGTGCACATAGCTCCAATACCAGAAAATTGTACGAGATATGTAAAAAGGAATGTGCTGCCACCTATTTTATACAGACTCTTGATGACTTGCATTTAGAACTACCTAAATCTGTCCGACGAGTGGGTATTACGGCTGGGGCGTCTACCCCAAATAATATTATCGAGGAGGTTCAAAGTTATGTCAGAAGAAACTTTTGAACAGTTGTTTGAAGCATCATTTAAAACAATACATACGGGAGAGGTAGTTGAAGGTACAGTCATTGATGTTAAGCCAGAAGAAATCATTATCAACATCGGTTACAAATCAGACGGTATTTTAACAAGAAGTGAGTACACAAACGAGCCTAACGTAGATCTTACTACAGTGGTAAAACCTGGAGATAAGATGGAAGTTAAGATTTTAAAAGTAAATGATGGTGAGGGACAGGTTATCCTGACCTATAAGAGACTTGCTGCTGATCGTGGCAATAAGAGAATTGAAGAAGCTTTCAACAATAAAGAAGTTCTTACAGCAAAGGTTACAGAAGTACTTGCCGGTGGCCTGTGCGTAGTGGTTGATGAAGTTCGTATTTTTATTCCTGCAAGTCTTGTATCTGATGTATATGAAAAAAATCTTAACAAATATGAAGGTCAGGAAATTCAGTTCGTAGTAACCGAATACAATCCGAGAAGAAGAAGATACATTGGCGATCGCAAACAGCTTATCGTTGCTGAAAAAGCAGAAAAACAGAAAGAACTGTTTGAAAAGATTAAAGAAGGCGATGTAGTAGAAGGTACTGTAAAGAATGTTACAGACTTTGGTGCATTTATCGATCTGGGTGGTGCAGATGGTTTACTCCACATCTCTGAAATGTCCTGGGGAAGAGTTGAAAATCCTAAGAAAGTATTCAAAGTTGGTGATACTGTAAAAGCTCTTATCAAGGAAATTTCCGGAAGTAAAATTGCACTCAGTCTTAAATTTGATGATGCAAATCCATGGAAAGATGCAAGTGAAAAATATGCAGTAGGAAATGTTGTTACCGGTAAAGTTGCCAGAATGACAGATTTCGGTGCTTTTGTTGAACTGGAAAGTGGTATTGACGCTTTATTGCATGTTTCCCAGATTTCCAAAGATCATATTGAAAAACCGGCTGATGTATTAAAAGTTGGTGATGAAGTTACAGCAAAAGTTGTTGACTTTAATGAAGATGAGAAGAAAATCAGTTTAAGTGTTAAAGCTTTACTTGCTCCTGATCCGGAACCGGTAGAAGAAGCACAGCCGGAGGATGATGCAGATGTTGTTTCTGTAGACATTGATGCGGTAATTGCAAATCAGACAGAAGAGGATGCTGAATAAGATACAGCCTTATATCTGATTTTACAAGGCTATCTATAGCAATATAGATAGCCTTTTTATATAGCTGGAGCTTTATTGGATTAAGACAGACGGAGGATGAGGCACAGAAAATGACATACGATTACGAATATTTCAAAAAAACCATATATGATATGACAAAAATTGATCTGAATTCTTATAAAGAAAAGCAGATGAAACGTCGTATTGATACTTTGATTACCAAGCGTAAATTAAAGGGATATGATGAATACATTGCTGAGATGAAACGTGATAAGGAAGTTTTTGAGGAATTTCTCGGCTATATGACAATCAATGTATCAGAATTTTATCGTAATCCGGAACAGTGGCAGATTCTTGATAAAGAAGTATTTCCTGAGCTGATCAAAAAGTTTGGAAAGAATTTAAAAATCTGGAGTGCAGCATGTTCCACAGGAGATGAACCATATTCTCTGGTTATGGCTCTTTCCAGACATCTTCCGCTGAGTCAGATCCGGATTCTTGCTACAGATCTGGATAAACAGATCATCGAAAAAGCAAAGCTCGGCCTTTATAATGAGAAGAGTATTGCCGCTGTGCCAAATGATCTGAAAGCAAAATATTTTGAAAAGGTAGGCTCTTCATATCGTATTTCTGATGAGATAAAGAAATGTGTTACCTTTAAGCAGCATAATCTTTTAAAAGATACGTATCCTACAGATTATCACCTGATTGTATGCAGAAATGTGCTGATTTATTTTACAGAAGAAGCGAAGGATGAGGTGTTTGCAAAATATTATAAGGCTCTTGCACCGGGGGGAGTACTGTTCATCGGAAGTACAGAACAGATTATGAATTATAAGACTTTTGGCTATAATAGAAAGAGCTCTTTCTTCTATGAAAAACCCGTGTAGAATGAAGTAAAGACGACATTTCAAAACACAACTGAAAAGTTTTGAAATGTCGTCTTTTATCATGAACTTGTTTTTGCAACCGTCATTTTCCTATAAGAAACAGCTATTATAAAAGTTTAATAGGAATTGGCCAGCATTTGTAAAATGTGTTCAGCATAGCGGGAGAATAGATCACGGTTTGTTTTGATGTCTTCCGTCAATTCAAAAAACAATTCCTTGCTTTTATAATCCCGTTTAAAAAATGGCTGAACCAGCAGATCCCATTCGGGAAGATAACAGGAATATTTTCGAGTATAACAGTTTTGTGCTGTGGCTTTCATCTTATAGTTTTTATCTACATAAGCAGCCACAGATTTATGAATTGCCATATCGTCATCCGGAAGATAGTAATAATCCTTATAATTGGAATAAAAATATTTCAATTCTTCCTGGTAGATGGGAACACGGAAAGTACCGGATTTATCCTCTCCATGAAAATAGCAGGAGTTTGCATGGAATTTTACCGGTACCGGAAGTGGATCAGGCAGTGAAACCCGTATCAACAATTCCTGATGTTCAGTTCCATAATAATCTGTATAGGTATTGGCCTGTACTTTTTTCGCTTTTAAAGGTTTGTTGAATAAATCATAATAAGAGAGTGCTGGTAAAATACGCACTAATCCTAAAATATCATCTGCATTGTGTAATAGAAGAACTTTCAACTGGCTCTCGTCCGGATTGGCAACATAGCTGTGGTATATATTGATCAGGTCGCCACCACCGAATGTGTCTGTTCTGTTAATCCCTAAAAATAATTCCACAGTTTTCTGTTTGCAGTTTGGTATTTTTAAAAAGAATTTGTAGGGAGCAATACGTTTATATAAGTCGATTCCGGTTAAGTGGTCAAATCGATACGGTAATTGGTAGCTCTGACACTTTTGCTGAATAAACGGAATGTCAAAATTGTTTCCATTGAAGTGAATGATATGAGTGTATTTTTCACTGAAATGAAAAAAGGATTCGATGACTTCTTTTTCATCCGTATATTTCTCAGCAAACCATTGGATCAGCTCGAAACCGTTTTCAGTGTGGTAAATGCAGCCAATCAAATAAATAGAAGAGCTTCTTGCAGTAAAACCGGTTGTTTCGATATCAAAAAAGAGAATATCATCAATCGGAGCAAGCTGTTCAAGAGGATATGGAATGGAAGAAATATCAATTTTGTGTCGTATAATACGCATGGAATATTTCCCTTTCTTCTTAAAAACATGAGTTATCTATGAAAATTATCATAGCATAATTAAAAAGAAGTGACTATAGAGAAATATGATAATTTATACTTTAAAAACTATGACGAAACGTGTAAAATAATAACGTATGGACTGTTAACGAAAGTTAACAAATTTGTTAGAAAGAAGGGTGTCAAATGGCTAGATCAACATTTGTGGGCGGAATTCATCCATATGATGGAAAAGAACTATCTAAAGATAAGCCCATTAAAGCTGTACTTCCAAAAGGGGATTTGGTATATCCATTGTCCCAGCATATTGGCGCACCGGCTTCTCCAATCGTAAAAAAAGGGGATCATGTATTGCAGGGGCAGAAAATCGCGGAGGCATCGGGATTCGTTTCCGCACCTATCTATGCGACTGTTTCCGGCACTGTAAAGGCGATTGAACCGAGACGTGTGGTTACCAGTAATGAAGTAATGAGTATTGTAATTGAAAATGATGGTTTATATGAAGAGGTAGAGTATCCAAAATATAAGCCCTATGAAGAACTGTCTAAGGAAGAGATTGTTAACATTGTAAAAGAAGCTGGCGTTGTTGGTATGGGTGGTGCTGGTTTCCCAACTTTTATTAAGTTATCACCAAAGGAACCAGATAAAATCGACTATGTAATCGCAAACTGTGCAGAATGTGAACCATATCTGACTTCCGATTATAGAAGAATGATAGAAGAACCTGAAAAATTGATTGGTGGTTTGAAAATCATGCTTCGATTATTTGATAATGCAAAAGGTATTCTTGCAGTAGAAGAGAATAAACCGGATGCCATTGCTCTTTTGAAAAAACTGACAAAAGATGAGCCGAATATCAGTGTGAAGCCTTTGAAAACAAAATACCCACAGGGCGCAGAACGTGCCATTATTTTTGCTACAACTGGAAGAGCCATTAATTCTTCCAAGCTTCCGGCTGATGCAGGGTGTATTGTAGATAATGTGGATACCATTGTTGCGATTTATCATGCAGTAACGGAAGGAAAACCTTTGATGAACAGAATTGTTACAGTAACCGGTGATGCCATCAAAGATCCACGTAACTTTATTGTTCGCATCGGTACCAATTATCATGAGCTGATCGAGGAAGCAGGCGGCTTTAAGAAAGATCCGGTTAAGATCATCTCAGGTGGTCCAATGATGGGATTTGCTTTATTTGATCTGGATGTTCCGACTACAAAGACTGCATCTGCGCTCCTTTGCCTTACCAAAGATGATGTATCCGATATGAAACCGACCGCTTGTATCAAATGTGGTAAGTGCGTTGAAGTGTGTCCAAGCAGACTGGTACCGAATAAGCTGATGGTGGCATCCTTACATGGTGATTCGGAAACCTTCCGGAAGCTGGAAGGCTTGGAATGTGTAGAATGTGGTTGCTGCAGTTTTACCTGTCCGGCAAAGAGACCGCTTACACAGTCGATTAAATCTATGAGAAAAATGGAACTTGCAAAGAAGAAAAAATAGGAGGAAAAAAACATGAGTGATATGTTAAAAGTATCATCGAATCCGCATGTCAGATCAAATGTTACAACCAATGCCATCATGTTAGCTGTAGTGATAGCACTTCTTCCTGCTGCAGGTTTTGGTATTTATAATTTTGGTCTTCATGCACTTTTTCTGATGATCATTACGATTGTCAGTTGTGTACTTACAGAATTGATTTATGAAAAGGCCTTAAAAAAGGAGGTTACAATTGGTGATTTTTCAGCTGTTGTAACCGGACTTCTTCTGGCTATGAACCTTCCGCCGATGGCACCGTTGTGGATTGGTGTTGTGGGTGGTGTATTTGCTATCTTAGTTGTAAAAATGCTTTTTGGCGGTCTGGGACAGAACTTTATGAACCCGGCTCTTGGCGGAAGATGTTTTCTGCTGATCTCTTTTACATCTATCATGACAAATTTTGATTGTGATGCTTATACCGGTGCGACACCTCTTGCCCAGTTAAAAGCAGGTACTACACCGGATATTTTAAAGATGATCATCGGAAATACATCCGGTACGATTGGTGAAACATCCATGATTGCCATTGTGATCGGAGCTTGTTTCCTGATTTTACTTGGTGTGATTGATCTGAAGATACCGGGTACATATATTGTTACGTTTGTACTGTTTCTTTGTATTTTTGGTGGACATGGATTTGATCCGGCATTTATTTCTGCACATCTTGCAGGTGGCGGACTGATGCTTGGTGCTTTCTTTATGGCAACCGATTATGTGACAAGACCGATTACCAAGAAGGGGCAGTATGTATATGGTGTTCTGCTCGGAATCCTGACAGGTATTTTCCGTGTCTTTGGACCATCTGCAGAAGGGGTATCTTATGCAATTATTATTGGCAACCTGCTGGTTCCATTGATTGAGAAGTTTACTCTTCCAAAAGCATTCGGCAAAGGAGGGGAACATGTATGAATAAAGATATAAAAGGGATGCTGA
This sequence comes from Lachnospiraceae bacterium, assembly GCA_051880335.1. Lineage (GTDB taxonomy): Bacteria > Bacillota > Clostridia > Lachnospirales > Lachnospiraceae > 1XD8-76. The sequence continues at coordinate 5,099 of JBJENT010000059.1, read as the reverse complement.
AAGACGCGTCCGTTCTCCTGGCAATTACTGTGATTGCCGGTCTTGTGCTGGGGGTAGTATATCAGGTAACCAAAGATCCGATTGCCCAGCAGAAGTTAAAACAGAAACAGGAAGCATGTCAGGAAGTTTTCCAGAGTGCAGCATCCTTTGAGGATGTGGCTGATTTTAATACAGAAGCAGCTTGTCAGGTTATTTCTGCAGAGTATCCTTCTCAGGATATTGATGAAGTCGTTGTGGCAAAAGATGGTGCCGGCAATGATCTGGGGTATGTGATCACGGTTACCACCCATGAAGGATATGGCGGAGACATCCAGTTTTCCATGGGAATTACCAAAGAAGGACAGCTTAATGGTATTTCTATTCTGAGCATTTCTGAAACAGCCGGACTTGGTATGAGAGCAGAAGAAGTTCTGAAACCACAGTTTGCCGGTAAAACAGCAGAAAAGTTTGAATATACAAAGACAGGTGCTGTTGCAGATAATCAGATTGATGCCATTTCCGGTGCAACGATTACAACCAATGCGGTAACAAATGGTGTGAACGCCGGTTTATATTATTTCCAGAATGCATTAGGAGGAGGTGTTTCAAATGAATGAAGCAGGTGAAAGACTCTATAATGGTCTGATTAAAGAAAATCCAACCTTTGTCCTGATGCTGGGTATGTGTCCTACCCTGGCTGTTACTACCTCTGCTATAAATGGTCTTGGTATGGGGCTTACAACGATGGTGGTTCTGGCACTTAGTAATGTTATGATTTCTTTACTGAGAAATATCATTCCGGACAAAGTACGTATTCCGGCATTTATTGTGGTAATTGCCTCTTTCGTAACCATGGTGGAACTTCTTCTGGAAGGTTTTATTCCTTTCTTATATGATGCTCTGGGCATTTATATTCCACTGATTGTTGTAAACTGTATCATTTTAGGTCGTGCAGAGGCCTTTGCATCCAAGAATCCGGTTCTTCCATCGTTATTTGATGGTATTGGTATGGGACTGGGCTTTTCCTTTGCTCTTACCTGTATCGGTGCAGTTCGTGAACTGATTGGAGCAGGAACATTGTTTGGTGCGCATATCATGCCGGCAAGTTATGTTCCATGTACCATTTTTATTATGGCACCGGGTGCTTTCTTTGTTCTGGCTGCCCTTACTGCTTTACAGAATAAGTTTAAAGCAATTGGTGAGAAAAAAGGTAAAGATATGAGCAAAGTCGGTTCCGGATGCAGCGAAGACTGTATGAATTGTGGTCAGTCCGGATGCAGCAGCCGCAGGTTCTATGATGAAGACGGTTCTGATGGACCGGTTGGTAAAGCTGAAGCTGCACCGGCAGATTCTTCTGAGAAAAACGAAACAGAAGGAAAGGAGGAATAGAATATGTCAACAACCATAAAAGATTTGCTTGTTATTCTGATTAGTTCCTCTTTGATCAGTAATGTGGTACTGAGTCAGTTCCTTGGCCTTTGTCCTTTCCTGGGAGTTTCCAAGAAGACAGATACTGCAGCCGGTATGGGAATGGCACTGATTTTTGTTATAACCATTTCCTCCCTTGTGGCTGGGTTGATTTATCAGTACATCCTGGTACCTTTACATATTGAATATCTGCAGACCATTGTATTTATTCTGGTTATTGCCGCACTTGTTCAGTTTGTAGAAATGTTCCTGAAAAAGTTTATTCCATCTTTATATCAGGCACTGGGTATTTATTTACCTCTGATTACAACAAACTGTGCAGTACTTGGTGTTGCTCTTACCAATGTAACAAAGCAGTATGGAATTTTAAGCAGTGTTGTAAATGGTTTTGCCACCGCAGTCGGCTTTACAATTTCTATTATCATTTTAGCCGGTCTGCGTGAAAAAATGGAATATAACGATGTACCGGAATCCTTTAAAGGAATGCCGATTGTGCTGGTAACTGCAGGACTTATGGCTATTGCTTTCTGTGGATTCTCAGGCTTGTTATAGGAGGAGCAGATCATGTCAGGAATTATTATTGCAACTCTGGCAGTAGGCGGAGTTGGTTTATTCGTAGGTCTATTTCTTGGAATTGCAGCGATTAAATTCAAAGTAGAAGTAGATGAAAAAGAAGAGGCGGTACTTGGCGTTCTGCCCGGTAATAACTGTGGGGGTTGTGGATTTGCCGGATGTTCCGGGCTTGCTGCAGCCATTGCAAAAGGGGAAGCACCTGTAAATCAGTGTCCCGTAGGCGGTGAAGCAGTGGCACAGAAGATTTCAGAGATTATGGGTGTGGAAGCAGGAGAATCTGTTAAGATGGTTGCATTTGTAGCCTGTAACGGAGACTGTGAAAAAGCCAAAATTGATTACGAATATGTAGGTGTGGAAGATTGTACCATGCTTTCCTTTGTACCAAATGGTGGACCTAAGACATGTAATTATGGATGTACCGGATTTGGTAGCTGTGTAAAGGCTTGTCCTTTTGATGCCATTCATGTTGTCAATGGAGTGGCAGTGGTAGATAAAGAGCAGTGTAAAGCCTGTGGTAAATGTGTGGCAGCGTGTCCGAAACATCTGATCAGTCTGATACCTTATGATTCATCTTATATGGTCGCATGTAGTTCTCAGGATAAAGGCCCTGTGGTTATGAAAGCATGCAGCGTTGGTTGTATCGGATGCGGTATTTGTAAGAAAAACTGTCCAAGCGATGCCATTACTGTGGAAGATTTCCACGCAACGATTGATGGAACAAAATGTACGGGTTGTGGCACCTGTGCTGAAAAATGTCCGAAGAAATCCATTGTGAAACATGATTGATTTATGAGACAGTTATAATCTAATAAAAAGCGCACTATAATGTCGAGAGATATTTCATAGAGCGCTTTTTGAAATTAGAGGAGCAGATATGACGGAGAGAAAAATCAAGGCACTGATTTTTGATATGGATGGGGTTTTGATCAATACAGAACCCATGCATTACAGAATGTGGAAAAAAACATTTGAGCAGCATGGTGTGGAAATAGAATATGACATTTATAAAGCCTGTATTGGTACTACCCATGAGTTTTTGATGGATTTAATCTGGGAAAATTATGGCGCAGATTTCCGGGGAGATCCTTCTATAAAAAAAGAAGCCATGGCAATCAAGAAACAAATGATTTCAGAGGAAGGATTTCCTAAGATTCAGGGAGTTCCGGAGATGCTGAAAGCATTCTATGATGCCGGTTATCTGCTGGCCATTGCTTCATCTTCCCCGGTGGATTATATTGAACTGGCTATGAAGTATCTGGGGGTGAAGGACTACTTTACTGTGATCAACAGTGGAGAATATGTGGAGCATTCCAAGCCGGCACCGGATATTTATCTGAATACTGCCCAGAAGCTGGGAGTTAAACCGGAACAGTGTGTTGTATTGGAGGATTCTACCAATGGCTGTATATCTGCAACTTCAGCAGGAATGTTATGCGTGGGATTTTTGAATCCGGATAGTGGCATTCAGGATTTGTCCAGAGCCTGCAAAGTGATTACGGATATGAGTCAATACACGGATGAACTGGTTTGCAGCCTGGAAAAGAAGTATCTGTAATGTGGAAGAAAACCTGCCAGATAGGAGTTTTTTATGCGATATCATAATATAACCACAGATGATATGAAAAACGGAGATGGACTCAGGGTGGTGCTTTGGGTTTCCGGATGTCGGCATCATTGTGAAGGATGTCAGAACAGGGTGACCTGGAATCCGGAAGACGGACTCCTGTTTGATGCTGATGCCAAGGAAGAAATTTTTCATGAATTAGAGAAATCTTATATTTCCGGACTTACTTTATCCGGTGGAGACCCTCTTTTTCCGGATAATATTTCTGAGATAACCGAACTTGCGAAAGAGGTAAAGGAAAGATTTCCGGATAAAACCATCTGGCTTTACACCGGAGATACCTGGGAGGATGTAAAAAGTCTTCCTGTTATGCAATACGTGGATATTGTCATTGACGGAATGTTTAAAAAGGAGCTTCTGAATACGCAGTTACCCTGGAGAGGAAGCAGTAACCAAAGAATCATAGATGTTAAAAAAAATAGTATTCTTGAATAAGCAGGTATGATATATGAGTTTCAAGGTTAACTGTATCATGAATATATAATTAAAATGAGGATGATAAGAGATGGAAGAGAAAAAAATACTGATCAAATATCATAGCAACGAAATAGAAAAGTTGAAATATATCGACGATAAAAGCGACTGGATCGATCTGCGTGCAGCAGAAGATGTGGTATTAAAGGCAGGAGAATTCAAGCTGATCAATCTGGGGATTTCCATGCAGTTACCGGAAGGATACGAAGCCCATGTGGTGCCTCGTAGTTCTACCTTTAAAAATTTCGGGGTAATCCAGACAAACAGTATTGGTATCATTGATGGTTCCTACTGTGGAGAAAATGATATCTGGAAATATCCTGTTTATGCAGTCAGAGATACAGAAATACATGCAAATGACCGGATCTGTCAGTTCCGTATTGTGGAGAACCAGCCGAAACTGAATTTTGTTGAGGTAGAGCATCTCACCGGTAAAGACAGAAGTGGATTTGGAAGTACCGGTATCAGCTAATGTATAGTTTTTCCTTTTCAGGGAACACTATGGAAAGAAAAAGTAGTGTGAATGAAGGAAGAACTATGAAAGAAAAAGAGTTGGAAACCATCTGGGATTCTCAAAAGGAGCAGTTAAGATTAGAACCTGATCTGGATTTGAACCTGAATCGAATGAAGCAGATACTGGCACCGGAGCACAGCTTTGATATTGTGTACCGGGTGGTGGAAATCGGTGAAAAAAATGCCTGTATTGTTTTTGTGGATGGCTTTTGCAAAGATGAACTGATGCAGAAGATCCTACAGTATCTGATGGATCTGAAAGCAGAAGATATGCCGGAAGTTATGCATGGCATTTCCAAAAAGCTGATTCCTTATGTTGAGGTGGATCTGGGGAAAACATGGGATCAGCTTATTCAGAGCCTGCTGTCCGGACAGTTTTTGATTCTCATCGATGGATATGATACCGGTCTGCTGATCGATAGCAGAACCTATCCGGCAAGAGATGTATCAGAGCCGGAAAAGGAGAAATCTCTTCGGGGGTCCAAGGATGGATTTGTTGAGACAATTA
>JBJENT010000058.1:0-4020 GCA_051880335.1 Lachnospiraceae bacterium | reverse complement strand
AAGGAGAATTCATAAGATGAATGATTATTTATGTGAAACGGATTGCATTGATTTTCATGATCCGGCTATTATGGAAAAAGGTAAGGAGATACAAGCTAAGTCCAAGAACTCACTGGATTATATCAATCAGGCTTTTTTGTTTGTCAGAGATGAGATTATGCACACATGGGATGCAAAGAAGACAATTGTATCCCGAAAGGCAAGTGATGTGCTAAGGAATAGAACAGGTATCTGCTGGACAAAGTCCTGCCTATTGGCAGCACTTCTTCGCGCCAATGGTATTCCTTCCGGTATCAGCTATCAGAAGCTGACAAGGTCTGATGAAGATACCAGTGAAGGTTACATTATTCATGCCTTAAACACGGTATACATCGAAGAATTGAATAAATGGATTCGTTTGGATGCAAGAGGAAATAAAGAGAATGTGCATGCAGAATTCAGTGTAGACCGGGAAATGCTGGCATTTCCGGTGCGTCCTGAACTGGGGGAGATAGATTATAGAGATAATCATCCTGATTTGGACAAGCGGCTGAAAAATATATTGGAAGAAAGTGATAATATATTAAATATACATACAGACTTTGACATAGATTAAGAAGGTTTCAAAGGGGAAATATGGAGTATTTGATACGAGAACTTAGACAAGGTGAAGCAGCAATATTAGATACTTTTTTGTATGAAGCTATTTTTGTTCCAGAGGGAATTAAAGCGCCTCCGAAAGAGATTATAAAGAGGCCGGAATTACAAATATATGTTTCTGATTTTGGAAAACAAAAAAGTGATGTATGTTTTGTGGCTGAGACCTCTGAACAAATAGTAGGTGCAGTATGGGCCCGCATCATGAAAGATTATGGTTATGTGGATGATGAAACACCATCCATAGCAATATCACTTCTAAAAGATTATAGAAATTATGGGATAGGCACGGAGCTGATGAAACGGATAATCCTGGTATTGAAGGAGCAAGGCTATAAGCAGGTATCCTTATCTGTTCAAAAGATGAATTATGCGGTTCGGATGTATAAGAAGGTCGGATTTACCATAGTAGATGAAAACAATGAAGAATATATCATGGTATGTAAGTTATAGCATGCATATTATATTTGGGAGATTGTCATATGAAAATAGCGGTAAGTGCCTGTTTGCTGGGTGAAAATTGTAAATATGATGGTGGAAATAATTACAGCGAAAAGGTCCATCGATTTATCGAAGGACATGAAGTGATAGCGGTTTGCCCCGAAGTAGCAGGAGGACTGCCAACACCCAGAGTTCCGGCTGAAATAGTAAACGGAATCGTAACAATGAAAGATGGAAAAAACGTGGATGCAGAATTTCGAAGAGGGGCACAGCTGGAAACAAAAAAGATTATAGATAATCATGTTGATCTTTGCATTTTGCAGTCAAGAAGTCCGAGCTGTGGTGTGAAGCAAATATATGATGGAACTTTTACCGGTTGTAAGATTTCAGGACAAGGCGTGTTTGCCCAAATGTTATGTGAGAAAGGGATAAAAGTCATTGATGTAGAGGATTTGCCTTGATAGAATGGGGCAGCGGTTTATGCTATTTGGAGGGATGAAAGGATAACGAAAATGCAAACCACGTGGTATTTGTATTTCATATTTTTTATTATTGTATTTTGTATATATTTGCCGCAAAAGCGGCGTCGAAGATATATTGGTAAACAGTTGATTGCAAGGAAAAAACTTATGCAGGAGAATGATGGGAGAGATGCGATGAAAGAACTAATACAGCAATTTGTTGGAAAAGATGTTTATATCAAATTATTAGATGGAAATGCAGATGGCATTGTAAAAGAAGTGACAGATAGCGGAGTCGTGCTGGAGAATAAAGGAAATTTGCAAGTTCTAAATTTGGATTATGTGATAAAGGTTCGGGAATATCCATATAAAAATGGAAAACGTGCAACGTTATGGGGAGAATCATAAATGAATCAGAAAGCAGGCATTAGAGGTAAATCGAGAAAGAGCAAAAAAAGAAGGCTTATCGAATTTGAGCTTTGTAAATTATGATGGAGTGAATTTCCCTTTTGAAGATGGTAGTTTTGATATGGTGATTACGCGTTATGCGTTGCACCATTTTCCGGATATTGCGCATAGCATAGGAGAAGTATCCAGGGTGCTGAAAAAAGGTGGTAGATTTTTTATATCAGATCCATGTCCAAATGACTGTGATGACAGCAGGTTTGTAGATGAGTATATGCAGCTGAAAAAAGATGGGCATATTAAGTTTTACACTTTGGATGAATGGATTCAGATTTGTGGAGAGTGGGGATTTGTAAAAGAGGATTATTTTCAGAGCAGCATCCGCTTTCCAAAGAAAAAGGATACTGCTTATGGATACGAGGAAGTTTTGCATAAGCATGATTCTAGGATTGTTGAGAGTTATGAATTAACTGAAACAGATACGGATATTCTTGCATTTATCTTGCGTACTATTGGGAAAATATAATGTGTTTACTTTGCGCATTATAGGAATCGAGGATTCCATAGTTTCAATTAATCACTGTTTTCAATGATTCCGGTATAATTATGAAGGATATCATCCGGCTGCACTGCATCTGATACCATAGCAATATCCAGTTTATAAATGGTAGCATCCTCACCGATGCTACCATTTACCGGTATATACCTCTCAAGATAGACGTTCTTTTTTGCAGCGGTGGTATAAGAGATATAAATGTAATCATCTTTTTTCATGATCTTATAGTAAATATCCTCTCCGGGGAAAGATACCTTTACCTGTTCCACCATATCGCCGGGATTATAATAATCAGAACTGCTGCCTAATGGTTCCATATTCCCGCAGACTGCGTCTTGAAATGTTTCGATAAAACTTGCTTCCATCACGCTGTTTTTTTCCTGCTTTGCATTGTCTTTCACGGAAACCACCAGTATGGCACCGGCGAAAATAGCAATGGTAAGCAGAATAGAAGAAAGGATGATTCCCAGATTTTTCTGCTTTCTGTTTTTCTTTTCCTCTGCTGTAATCTGTATTCTTGCAAATTCTGCTGCAAAAGGACAGGGATGCTCTGTCCCATAGGCGATGAAGGCATCCGGTGTCTCCAGACCGGGATACATAGAATACACACCATAGACAGAGCAGAATTTCTCCATACGCCAGTAAAACTGTGTGTACCATCCGGTATATTTCCTGCGCCTGAAAAGAAAGATCAAGACGCCGCCTATTAAAAGGGCAGAGAAAACGGACATAAGGATTCCAAAATGAATCTGTTCCAGATGAGCAGCCTGCTTTTCTGGAAGTGCAGCAAGGATATGATAGTCACCACTCTTTTCTTTATTCCAATAGACATTGATTCGATCTCCATAGGAATAGCCATTTGAAGACATTCCTAAATCGTCCAGAGAATAAATCACATGTTCTCCCTGATTTGGATCCTTCAGAGAAACGGATGTGCCATCTTCCTGCACAACAGCTGTTGTGGCCTTTTTCCCCATCAGTCTATGTCCTGTTATGCTTTCATAGGGATCGAAACGGGCATAAGAAAATGCAAAGGCGCACAGGAGAATCATCTCTATCATAAAGAAGCGAAGAAGACTGGCTCCCAGTTGATATCTCTGAGACTTTTCTATGATACTTTTTTCTGAGGCCGGAATGCCCGGTATGGTAACATACCAGGACTCCACTTTTTTGCGCTGATTTTCTCTTTCTTCCACTCTTCGTAGATTCATTTCATTGGTAAGTACATTGATCCCCATGGTATTCTCCTGTTTTTTTGTGCGTATTAGCGTGCATCGTATGGTTCCGGATCTGCTCTGCCAATAAAGATTATGGTTCCGTAACAAAGGGTATAAAGATTATTATTCTTTAACAAAAGGTATAAAGTTTATTGTTTCTTAACAAAGGGCTCTATATATTCCTGAATAAAATCAACCCTGTCAAAAATAGCAGGTTTAAAATAGGATGATACGGATATGACGATATTGTTCTCCGGATTTATATAAATAACATTACCACGATTGCCGATGGCAGCATATAGCT
>JBJENT010000057.1:0-4021 GCA_051880335.1 Lachnospiraceae bacterium | reverse complement strand
CTGGAGAAGACCGGGGATGATATGGAAAATATCCGAAAGGAATTGGAGAAACTGATTTGTTATTGTCTGGACCGGGATGTGATTACCTCTGCGGATGTGGAAGCCATATGCATTCACCAGATTCAGAATCAGATTTTTGATATGATCAGTGCAATCTCTGCGGGAAATCAGCAGAAAGCACTGCAGCTGTATTATGATTTGCTGGCGTTGCGTGAGCCGCCCATGCGTATCCTGTATCTGATCGGCAGGCAGTTTAACATGCTGCTTCAGGTAAAAGAACTGGTCCGCAAAGGGAACGGACAGCGCATGATTGCAGAAAAGATGAATCTGAAGCCATTTATAGCAGGAAAGTATATGACACAGGCGTCAGGATTCGATTTGAAATACTTAAAACAGGCAGTAGAGGACTGCGCAGAAGCGGATTTTGCAATTAAATCCGGAAAAATGACAGATCAGATGAGTGTAGAACTGTTGATTGTCCAATATAGCAAAAAATACAGCCGAAAATAAGGCTTTTGGTCAATCATTTCTTACATGGAAAGAGAATGAAAAAGGGGTTAAAAATGCAGAATTTTGATTATGCGATTGTCAAAAATCCGGAGATTTTTGAACAAAATCGTCTTAAGACTCATTCGGATCATGTCTGCTATGCATCACTTTCTGAATGGGAACAGAGAGAAAGCAGTTACCGTATGAGTTTAAATGGCATATGGAAATTTTCCTATGCACGAAATTATGAGCAGGCAATTAAAGGCTTTGAACAGGAAACCTTTGACTGTAAGACATGGGACGACATCCGTGTGCCTGCCCATATCCAGATGGAAGGATATGGTGTGCCTCACTATACGAATACCACATATCCCTGGGATGGCAGTGAAGCAATAACCCCCGGGGAAATCCCGGAAACCTTTAATCCAGTGGCAAGCTATGTGAAGTATTTCACAGTACCGGAGCGGATGAAAGGAAAGAGACTTTGCATCTCTTTTCAGGGGGTTGAGAGTGGATTCGCATTGTGGCTGAATGGAAATTACGTAGGATACAGTGAAAATTCCTTTGAACCGGCAGAGTTCGAGTTGACACCTTATTTAAAAGATGGAGAAAACAAGCTGGCAGTCCGGGTGTTTCAGTGGGTTGCAGGAAGCTGGTGCGAGGATCAGGATTTCTTCCGCTTTTCCGGAATCTTTCGGGAGGTATATCTGTATGTGATACCGGATGCCCATATATGGGATCTCTCGGTGCTGGCACTGCCGGACCTGTCTCTGGAGACCGCAGATTTACAGATTTCCCTTTGCAGCCAGGGAAAAGCGAAAGCCAGAGTTGTTCTTTATGATGGAAAAATATGGCAGTCACTTAGCCGATATGAGGCGATAAAACAGCCTGTTCTATGGGAAGATAGTGTTTCTCTGGACGGAGATGGAAAGAACACGATTTCTTATGAATTGAAGCATCCAAAGTTGTGGAGCGCGGAAGAACCTAATCTTTATCAGTTAATAGTGGAACTGCTGGATGAAGATGGTAAGACCATCGAAGTGGTCGGGTGTTCTGTGGGTGTCCGGCGGTTTGAAATGCTGGACGGTATTATGTGCCTGAATGGCAAGCGGATCGTGTTTAAAGGGGTAAACCGCCATGAGTTCAGTGTCGTGCAGGGCCGGGTTCCCTGTCTGGAGGATGCGATAAAAGACGTTACCACGATGAAACGTAATAACATCAATGCAATCCGAACCAGCCACTATCCAAATGCATCCATTATTTATGAATTATGCGATGTATTTGGACTATATATGATCGCAGAAAATAATATGGAAAGCCACGGAACATGGGATGCCTATCTGCGTGGCAGAGTGGGAATGGATTTTGTTGTGCCCTGTGATAAGCCGCAGTGGAAAGCCATGATGCTGGATCGTGTGAATACCTGTTATCAACGGGATAAAAATCATCCCTCCATTCTGATATGGTCGTGTGGAAATGAGTCCTTCGGTGGGGAAGTCATTTACGAAATGTCTCAGCTTTTCCGCAAGCTGGACCCACACAGACTGGTTCACTATGAGGGTGTATTTCACGATAGACGTTACAATGACACATCGGATATGGAAAGCCAGATGTATACGCCGGTGGAAGGTATCAAGGATTATCTGGCAGAGCACCGGGACAGACCTATGATCAGCTGTGAGTATGCCCATGCAATGGGTAATTCCTGCGGTGCCCTTTATAAGTATACGGATCTTACCGATACCGAACCTTTGTATCAGGGTGGTTTTATATGGGATTATATTGATCAGGCTGTCAGAAAAAAAGACCGTTATGGAAACTGGTTTTTAGGATACGGCGGTGATTTCGGCGACAGACCCACAGACGGAGATTTCAGTGGGAATGGTATTGTTTATGCAGACAGCAGGGAAGCTTCTCCTAAGATGGAAGAAGTGAAATATAACTATCAGAATATTTCAGTTCAGATAACAGAGGATAGTTTTACCGTCATAAATAAAAATTTGTTTTTGAATACATCACAGTTTGACTGTATGGTCAGCCTGCAAAGTGACGGAAAGAAAGTGATGGAACAGAAACTGGAGATCTGTGTATCGCCACTTTCCAGTGAAGAATATCCACTTCCAGAGAAACTGCTGGAATATAAAAAGCATATAGAGAATATTTGCTCTGAAGAAAATCAGGAAATGCCGGAATTTAATGTGATCGTATCCTTTGTACTAAAACAGGATACCATCTGGGCCGGTGCCGGACATGAGGTGGCATTTGGTCAGTTCGTTTATCCAAAGGAGAAAAGGCCTTATACCTGCCAGGAACCTCTGGAGGTTGTGGTTGGTGTCAATAATATTGGCGTGAAGGGTGCAAACTTCAAGGCGCTGTTTTCCCGTGTAGCAGTAGGCATGGTTTCTTATGTGTATGCCGGGGTGGAAATGCTGCCCAATACGATTCCGCTTCCTAATTTCTGGCGTGCACCGAACAATAATGATTATGGTAATATGATGCCCCAGCGATACGCACAGTGGAAAATTGCCAGCATGTATGTGACCACAAAGGACAATGACCGGTTTGAGGATACTTCACCAAACATAGAGAGACTTTCGGACAGTGTGAAGATTACTTACAAATATCGGATGCCTACGGTACCGGCAAGCTGTTGTGATGTGACATACCGTGTGTTTGGAGATGGTACGATAGAGACAACGCTGGGTTATGATCCGGTAAAAGAGCTTGGTGATATGCCGGAATTTGGCATGCTGTTTAAACTGAGTGCTGATTATGACAGACTGGAATGGTATGGCCTCGGAAAAGAGGAGACCTATGCGGACCGGCAAAGTGGTGCAAAACTGGGCATTTATAAAAATCATGTATGTGATAATATGGCAGCCTACCTGGTACCTCAGGAATGTGGAAATAAATGCGGGGTACGGTATGCAAAAGTAACGGATCACAGGGGGAGGGGAATGCTGTTCTTTGGAGACGAGCTTTCCTTCAGTGCACTTCCTTATACACCTCATGAGATAGAGAATGCTGCGCACAGCTATGAACTTCCACCGGTGCATTATACAGTAGTGCGCGTGGCCCAGGCACAGATGGGAGTGGGCGGTGATGACAGCTGGGGAGCAAAGACCCATCCGGAATTTCTGCTGGATGTGTCAGGACGAAAAGAGTTTACATTCTGCTTCCGGGGAATTTAAGAAAGAAAGCGGGAATCCACGGTAATTCAATTACCGATGTAGTTCACGATACCTGAAAAAAGATATGTTGGGAGCAACTTGGGCAACGATATAAATGAGATATTGAATGAGCGATTTGCTAAAAAGCGACGAAAGGAAGTGAAAAATTTCACTTCCTTTCATTGTTATATTACCACAAATCGGGAAAAAAAGAAAGACTGTTTCTCCTCTTTTTATGGTGCTAGAATGACCTATCATTTGGTAAAGGGGGATGGAAAATGGACCAAAACTGGCTGGATTTGTTGCAGGAAACCAATCAGCTTTCGAAAGTGATAGAAACCAACAAGGACACGGAAAGGTAT
>JBJENT010000056.1:0-4027 GCA_051880335.1 Lachnospiraceae bacterium | reverse complement strand
GCATCATTGACACCTTCATTAATCAGGCCAAAAAAGGGGAGAAACTGGACTCCGCAGCTTTTAAACTGAAATACAATGAGCTGCTGGAGAAGGTGGATGAGCCCTGGCAGGGAAAATATCGGATCCTTTTCATCAAGATTCCCAAGGAATGGTTAAAGGGACAGATTGACGGAATCCGTTATGTGGAAGATGAACCCTATGCACTGTATGAATCTGCAGTAGCCTATCAGGGGCTGTATCAGGAAGAACAGTCTGTGAAAAAGGAATTAACAGCTTCCGTCAAAGAGTATTACGAAAATTATGTATCCTCTCAAAATGCTGTGGAGTCACTGAATCAGCAGATTACGGAGAAAGAAAAAGAATTGCAGCAGGCCGCTTCTCTGAATATTGTGGGAAAAATGACCTATGAGGAATACGCCCAGGTACAGGAAGAATATGAAGATCTCCAACTGGATCTGCTGGCTGCCAATTCCTCCTATACAGAGATCATGTATAGCTTTGACCGTCTCACCTGTGGAGCCCTTTCTACCTATTTCCGGGGAGATTCCATTGAGATGTCTGCAGCAGAAGGTGGACAGAGCTATGTGGTAGAGGATGAAGGAGAGGGTGTATATTACTTCCTTCATTCCATGGTGGAAAATAACATATTTGAGCTGGGACTGTCTGTTCCGGAAAATTTTGACATTTCCATCACAGATTATGAGCTTTGGATCGACGGCGTACAGGTTGGGGAGCGTACGAACGTGAACCAGGTGATCCGGCATCTGGCCCTGGATACCCAGGATGTGGAGAGAGTATTTATCCGGTTGTACGATGGAGATACCTTTATTGATGACTGCGATATCAATCCATCTGTTTATTCCGGAAAGCTGATCATCAGGAGTTATCATGTGGAAACCATGGAAAACAATTATATGGGTACCTATACCATGACAGTCAGTGAAACAACAGGAATGCTGGAATTAAAGATGACTCTGAAGGCAGATCAGACAGCTGCTTTCTATAACATAAAATCAAAAGATGGAGTATATCTGGTCAGCGACAGAAAGATTCCGCTGCAGGATAAGTTCCGTTATCTGGCGGCTCTGGAAAGCAGTCTGGAGGAGTTGACCATCTGCTTCTATGATGAATCAGAAGCCCTGCTTTGTGAAGCCAGATTCAACAGTATGGATCGGACAATACGGAAAAAAGAGGAATGATCATGAGTGGAAAGAGGAAAAAAAGGAGTAAAAAGTGGTATGGTTCCATACTGTTGTCAGCAATCCTGATATCACTGATTGGTGGAATCGCTGTTTATGCGGTGCTGGATAACAATGATAACGGGTCTGTACAGTCCGTAAAAGTGTCGGATTCGGAGATTGAATCCTCTACTCTGGTCATTGGCTCCCACCTGATCCACATCAATGGGCTATCGGATGAACTGTATGCCATAGCCATGGAGTCGGCCAGTGAGTTTAATCAGAATGGAATCTATTATAAATCGGAGCTTGCAGGAGGTGCCTGGTTTGAGATTTCAAATGCCACCTCCATTGCAGATATTACCACCTCCGGCACGCCGGTAGACAAGAGTGTCATCGAAGCACTGGAGTTTACCCATAAGACCGGAGCAGATGGCATTACAACAGACCTTCGTACACAAACCACAGTATCTGTTTTTAATATTCCGGACCCTTACAATCTGCAGGTTATGGAAGAATTGGAGCCACTGCGGATTCAGTATCAGATTTTACAGGAAAAGACAGAACAGACCGATTCGGACAAAACCTATCTGTCCATCATCGGCGCTCTGTTTGAAAAAGAACTGGAGGACGATACCACAAAAGAGCTGGATGAAACTCTGGCTTCTCTGGAAACCTACAAAAACAATCTGTCATCCAGAGGAAAACCAACCAATTGGAAGGAAGAGACAGAGGGCGTTATGGCGTCGGTGGATGCAGAAAGAAGGATCATTGTCCTCACAAAGCTGGGCAAAGCTCTGGATATCCTGGAATGCCAGGCCAATGGTGTTCCTTATGAAGAGGAAGAAGAAGAGGGAGAAGAAGGAGACGGCGAAGAAGGAGACAGTGAGGAAGGCAGCGAGGAAGGAGACAGCGAAGAGAGCGAAACTGAAGATACCACAGGTCTGGAAGTCAATACGGAAATCGTTGCAGCCATCGGTGACTGTATCCAGAATGTGCAGGACAGTATCAATGCATACAGGGCCAGATGTCTGTCAGCCACCGGGGAAACCAGCGCAGATCAGATGGAATACCAATACAGCCAGGAACTGATAACGAATGCATCAGCTGATAATACAGAGGGTTGCGACGGGGCTGTGGAAAAGCTCTGTGCACTAAGAAATATATTAGATGGAACCATTGAAAATCAGACCACAGAGCTGGATGCTCTGACTTCACAGCTGATTTCCTTGTCCTATCAGAAATACATGGCAGATTTGAGCGCTGGAGAAAGCCTGGAGTACCAGACTGCCAGGGCAGATGGAATGCCCCAGTCCGTGCTGACACAATATCTGACCCAGCAGAAAGCGGGAGCAAATGCTGACAGGCTGGAATATCAATCCATGCTGGAAGCAGCTTTTCTGAGAATGGACAATGGAGCAGCACAGATTTACGTGCTGCAGCTCATCGATGGCGTACCGGCCATGAACCAGTCTGTGGTGGGAGATGCTGCATCAGCCTATTTAAGGGAAACCGTACAGGAGCATCTGGAATGGCTTCGTTCCAAGTATGGAGACCTGGTAAAAAATGGGGCAGACAGTACCCAGATGGAAAAACTGGAGCAGAAAAAAGAGGATCTGGAGAATCAGTACCGGGATGCCCTGGACAAAAACGATTTGGCACTGGCCAACCGGATCCGTGCTGAGATGGATGCAGTCCAGAAGGATATGGACAGCCTGATGGCAAGTCTGACGGATATTTTAAATTCTCCTTACAGTAGTGAAACAGACAAGGCGAAAGCCAGAGCGGAGATGGGAAATACCAATACTGC
Organism: Lachnospiraceae bacterium; assembly: GCA_051880335.1. Lineage (GTDB taxonomy): Bacteria > Bacillota > Clostridia > Lachnospirales > Lachnospiraceae > 1XD8-76. The sequence goes on along the minus strand of JBJENT010000056.1, from coordinate 1,039 downwards.
CGCGCTGTTATCCGATATGGCAAGTAGCTTAGCTTCCGGAATTCGAAGTGGTGATGGGGAGGAAGAGAATCTGAAAAACCAGCTGGCAGCGCTGTCCGCTGCAGCCCAGCTGAATCCGGATGCAGGGCTGGCGGCTTTAGATCAGGTAAAAGATGCCCTGGATCAGTCCACAGGTCTTGATTCTGATTTGGCCCGGGAGATGCAGAATGATCTGGCTGATGCAAAAGAAACCGTTGCACAGTATGCCGGGGAAGGACTTTCCGATGCTGCATTATCCAGTCTCATGGAGGATGTGCTTGGCAGAGTCTTTGGAACAGATTTTGCCCATGCTACTTCTGCTCAGCAGGCATCAGCTATACTGGCCATGGAATGGTATGGTCAGGAGCGCAACAGTGATGCAGCACTGTCACAGGCAGGAAGACTGGCAGTCCAGGCAGCAGAAAGTAAGAATCCGTATTTATATGAGAAATACACCCTGGAGGAGGCTTATATGTCCCTGCAGGCACTGGGGCAGACACTGGGGTATCGTTACATCTTTGATGATGCCCATTCCACGGTTACCCTCCAGAAGGGAAAGAGCTACTACGAATTTATCTCCGCTTCCAGAGAGTACAAAAGGGAAGGTGGAAGCAAAAAAGAGCTGAAAACAGCACCAAAGCTGATGGGAACTTTATACATCCATGGAGAAGACAGCCAGAAGATATTCTCCACCAAGGCAGAATACATTCAGGAAGCACAGTATGGAGTAGTAGGAACCACCTCTGTGGAAACCCAGGCAAAAGAAATATATGAAAGATTAATGGAAGGAGGCTGATGAAATGGCAGATTATACCATTATTGCAGATGTGAGTGCCTATATCGTAAAGACCCTGCGGGAAAAAATGTGTCCGGAACCGGTGCCATCTCCAAATAATATTGAGATTTCTTCACCGGCATCCCAGGATGTGGACTACATCATTGGCCTTTATTTATATGAGATCAGAGAAGAAACACAGGTTGCCCGTCCACCGGTTGTGGACAGAGGCAAAGTACAGCTAAT
>JBJENT010000055.1:0-4038 GCA_051880335.1 Lachnospiraceae bacterium | reverse complement strand
AGCTGTAGTACTTGTTTTCTGGGAAAAGATCTGGAATTTTGGAAGAAAGAAAAAAAGCGGAACCTTCTATATTAAAATGGATATTATGGAAATGTGGTTTAAAATACTGGTAGCCTGCGTGCCGGCAGCTATTGTGGGTGTCCTGTTTGATGATCAGCTGGATGCACTGTTTTATAACAGCTGGTGCGTAGCTCTTGCCCTGATTGTATTCGGTATTGCATTTATTGTCATTGAAAACAGAAATAAAAAGAGCACACCTTCGATTAATAAGCTTTCGGAAATTACCTTTCAGACAGCAGCGCTGATAGGGGTATTTCAGCTGATTGCAGCTATTTTCCCCGGCACATCCCGTTCCGGAGCAACAATCGTTGGTGCACTGCTGATCGGCGTGTCCAGAACAGTGGCTGCTGAATTTACCTTTTTCCTTGCGATTCCGGTGATGTTTGGCGCCAGTCTGTTGAAAATCGTAAAATTTGGATTTGCGTTTACCGGGATGGAACTGGCTATTCTGCTGGTAGGGATGATTGTGGCCTTTCTGGTATCCATTCTGGTGATCCGTTTCCTGATGGGATATATTAAAAAGCATGATTTCAAAGTGTTCGGATGGTATCGTATCGTATTAGGTATTCTTGTTCTGGCTTATTTTGCACTGGTATAATATGTTTTAGGCGGGAGAAAATAAGGAACATAGGAAAAGTGCTGATTTTTTCGCGGAAAAGGTGAATCTGGTAGAACTTTTTGCTGAAAAAAGCGCGGTCGACAAATCTTCATTGGAGGAAATGTGGAAAACATGGACCAACGAACCGTTTTGTGTAGGAGTTCTATACAAAAAATTTTTTAAAAGGAAAAAAGAGCAGAGAGACCAGGATTTGACAGAAAAAATCAGCTAATATAGACTTATAGTATACACAAAGACATCATGGAACAGCAGATATATAGTTTAACATATTCAGTTTTGTACCCTTTGCAGGGTGAAAAGGAGGATTATTATGGAAACAAAGAAAACAACAGCAAAAGAAGCAACAAAGAAGGTTGCTGCAAAAACAGCAGCAGTAAAAGATGCAGTTAAAGATGTAGTAAAGGAAGCACCAAAGGCTGCAGAGAAAGTAGTGAAAGAAGCTCCTAAAGCAGCAGAAAAGGTGGTAAAAGAAGCACCGAAGGCGGCAGAAAAAGTAGTTAAGGAAGCTCCTGAAAAAGTAGCAAAGGCTGCAAAGACTGTAAAGAAAGAAACAGAAAAAGCTACAAAAACTGTAAAAGCAGCTGCTAAAAAAGCAGTAGAAAAGGAACAGGAAAAAGTAAGCATCAGCATTCAGTTCGCCGGAAAGTCCTATACAACAGAAGAACTGGTAGCTATTGCAAAGGACGTATGGAAATACGACCTGAATCAGAAAGAAGCTGATTTCAAGACAGTTGATCTGTATGTTAAACCGGAAGAACATCAGGCTTACTATGTGATCAACAGCAAGTTCACAGGAAGCTTCTTTATCTAAGAAAAACAGGATATATAAAAAAACAAAAAGGGCTGTCGCTTTCACGAATGAAAATTTGTGAAGCGGCAGTTTTGTTTTTATAAAGCGCACCAGCCTTTTTATAATTTTTTTATAAATAATTTTTTTCATGTTGTTGACATTAATAGAAGCAAGTGCTATTTTATGTATGAAGATATTAGCACTCCATTTGATTGAGTGCTAACAAAGAAAACTTTAGCTGGGAATAAGGTGAGGAAGAAAGGGAGGATAACAGATGGAACTTGATGAACGGAAAATGAAGATACTCAAGGCAGTTATCCGTACCTATCTGGAGACCGGAGAACCGGTGGGAAGCAGAACGATTTCAAAATATACGGATTTAAACCTGAGTTCAGCAACCATCCGTAATGAAATGGCTGATCTGGAAGAAATGGGTTACATTTTACAGCCTCATACTTCTGCAGGACGTATTCCTTCCGATAAAGGATATCGGTTATATGTGGATGATATGATGCGGGAGAAAGAGAAAGAAGTAGAAGAGATGAAAGAGATGCTTCTTGAAAAAGAAGATAAAATGGATCATCTCCTGAAACAGGTTGCGAAGGTGCTGGCAAACAATACAAATTATGCAACCATGATTTCTGCTCCGGCTGTCCATCATAATAAACTAAAATTCATTCAGCTTTCCAGAGTGGATGAAAAGCAGCTTCTGGCGGTCATTGTTGTGGAAGGCAATATGATCCGCAATAACATCTTACATGTGGATGAGGCTTTGGATGATGAAACGCTTCTGAAACTGAACATGCTGCTCAATACCAGCTTAAATGGTCTTTCCATCGGAGAGATCAATCTGGGAATGATCGCAAACATGAAGCAGAAGGCAGGCATTCACAGTCAGATCATCAGTGATGTAATTGATGCGGTGGCAGAAGCTATCCGGGCAGACGAAGACCTGGAGATTTATACAAGCGGAGCAAATAATATCTTCAAATATCCCGAATTATCGGATGGAAATAAAGCCAGCGAAATCATTTCCGCTTTTGAAGAAAAGCGTCAGCTTACGGAACTGGTACAGGAAACCCTGTCCGATGAAAAGAATACAGGAATTCAGGTTTACATCGGCGAAGAAACGCCAATGAGTACCATGAAGGACTGCAGCGTGGTAACAGCCACTTATGAATTGGGTTCCGGAATGAAGGGTACTATAGGTGTTATCGGACCAAAGCGTATGGACTACGAAAAGGTTGTGGATGCACTGAAAAATCTGAAACATCAGATGGATAAATTATATGAGGAATAGAAAGGGTGATGAGCGTGTCTGAACAGCAGAATCATACAGAGATAGACGAAATGTTGGAAAACAGCGAAGCAGTTTCGGAAGAAACACTATCCGAAGAAACTGTGGAGAAAGTATCCGAAGGAACTTCGGAAGAAACAAAGACCTCGGCAGAGGAAAGTAAAGAAGAAACCATTCAGGAAGAGGCCTGCGAATCTGCAGATGAAGGGGCTGAAACAGAAGAAGAGGCTAAAGCAGAAGAAAAAGCGGAAGCGGAAGATGCGGAAGCCGATAAGGATGGCAAATCCAAAAAGGGATTTAAGAAAAAATCCAAAGAAGATAAAAAGGTAGAAGCGCTGCAGGAAAAAGTAACAGACCTGGAAGATCGGGTAAAACGTCAGATGGCAGAATTTGAAAACTTCCGGAAACGTTCCGAAAAAGAAAAAGCAGCCATGTTTGAAACAGGTGCAAAAAGTGTGATTGAAAAGATTTTACCTGTTGTAGATAATTTTGAAAGAGGTTTGGCAACCATTCCGGAAGAGGAAAAGGGAAATGCTTTTGCAGAAGGAATGCAGCTGATCTACAAACAGCTTCAGACAGAACTTGAAAATCTGGGTGTAACACCCATTGAAGCGGTTGGAAAAGAATTTGATCCTAACTTCCATAATGCAGTGATGCAGATGGAGAGTGAAGAATATGAATCCGGATATGTGGTTCAGGAAATGCTGAAAGGTTACATGTATCGGGATACAGTGGTAAGACACAGCATGGTAGCTGTGGTACCGTAAGTGACACGTTAATAAAGATTTTTTAAAATAGGAGGCTTCATTATGAGCAAGATTATTGGTATCGACTTAGGAACAACAAACAGTTGTGTAGCAGTTATGGAAGGTGGAAAACCTACTGTTATCGCAAATACAGAAGGCGCAAGAACAACACCATCTGTTGTTGCGTTTACAAAAACAGGTGAAAGATTAGTTGGTGAACCTGCAAAACGTCAGGCAGTTACCAATGCAGAAAAAACAGTTATCTCCATTAAAAGAGATATGGGTACAGACAAGAAGAGAACCATTGATGACAAGAAATATTCTCCACAGGAAATTTCCGCAATGATTCTTCAGAAACTGAAAGCAGATGCAGAAAGCTATCTGGGTGAAAAAGTAACAGAAGCTGTTATCACAGTTCCTGCATATTTCAACGATGCTCAGCGTCAGGCTACAAAGGATGCAGGTAAGATCGCAGGTCTTGATGTAAAACGTATCATCAACGAGCCTACAGCAGCAGCTCTTGCAT
>JBJENT010000054.1:0-4049 GCA_051880335.1 Lachnospiraceae bacterium | reverse complement strand
TCAGAGTTTTTCAGAAAAGAGGGGACCTCATAAGCCTTTCTGATCGTCATCAGGATGGAGAGACTGCCACCTCTCTCATTTATATACTGTCCAATTTGGTGGTCCATTTCTACCTGCAGATTGACATCCAGTAATTCATCCCATCCATCCAGGAACAGAACGATCGGATGCTCTCGGAGCATGGATAAAAAGTCAGCGTACTCTACTTTTTCCCGAAAGGACTCTTGAAATGATTTCTGACAGAATTCTTCCAGGATATCACAGGCAAACATATACAGCAGCTGTTCGAATTCATACATTTCATCCTGTTTTATCAGCGCCTTCATTTTGTCCGGGCTTCGAAAATTCAACAGAATAGGAATCGCCTTTTGGGGAAAACCTATGTGAGTCTGTTGATACAGATCATCCAGAAAAGCTCTGTCATCTTCTATAATTGCTAATATCGTTCTCTTGCAGAGCAGAGTCTTTCCGGTACCCGGATCAGCCAGAATACATAGTGGTTGTGGTATTTCCACCTCCACTTTTTCCCTCATCACATTTTCCTGGCTCGCATCTATCTGATGGTCTTTGTCTGCAGAGCTTTCCCCCTTGTACTTTTCTCTTTTTGAATCAAAATCTGCTTTCCATTTCACCTGTGACATAGGTTTCAAAGAAGCTGGAACATAGAGATTCCTGAGTGTGATTTTCCGATTCAGCAAATCTCTTGATTGCACCTGGGGAAAATACTCCAGTTTAATATCTTCACAATATTCTTTTAAACATGCCAAATAGTATTCTTTATTCATCATCAATTACTCTAAAATAGCGCTCTATTAGCGTGTTAATGTTTTCAAGTTCTGGCACTTGAGTTATTGAAATATTTTCAGCAAACATTTTCTCCTGCATTTCACGAAAGCACTTTTGAATATGTCCCTGCTTCTCCGGATCATTTACATTCAAAAAGCCGGAAAACAACAGATAATAGACCAATGCTTTCGTAGTCTCTTGATCAGACATGACAAAGAGGAAATTCACAACCTGCATCATTTGATCGGTAATACGCGAAACCTTTCTCTTTTCCGCGAACTTAGAAACCACCCTGTCAATCTCCCATATATTTTCAAATAAGGCTCTGCCTCTTCCAAGATGGATTGTATCATCATCGTGGAAAATACTGCCTTCTCCGTCGATGGTTTTCATAATAAACTCAGCTGCCAAAAAAGCACACACTAAATCATCCTGAAAACAGTAAAACACTTCTTTATTCCATAATTTTACGTTGATAAGACCACTCTGGCTGGACAAATGATTGACGAATAATGCAATTTGTCTGTCTGTCAGTTCCTCATATACATTACAGCTTTCTCGCAATAACTTATTCTCGCTTAATTTTCTTAATTTGGATCCTAATTCACTCTTACGGATGCCATGTTTTCTCTCGTCGTCTTTTCTCTTGTCATCGTTCTCTTCAAATACAATATGAAAAGCAAGGTATCCCAGGATACCCCGGATCATGCCCTGGTTCATCTCATATACCCTCATTTTATAAAATCGTCTTTCAATAATCGAATCGACAATCTTATCCAGACATTTTTTCACGGAAAGATCATTTTTGCAATCTATGATTACACAGAGGTTATAGGGATTCTTTGCCAAATGCATAGCATATGGATTACCCTTCAAAAATGATTCTATCTTTTCGATTGTTTCCGGAGTTAAGAAAAAGCGCTTTGATAAATACTCTGAAATTTGTTCTTCTCCGAATTCACAAAGATGTACACACTGCATATGATCCACCTCCAGATTGCGTCCGGCGAAACGGGTGGTGATAATAAACTGACTTTTGGGATATTCTTTCATCATTTTGTATAATTTTCCATAAAAAACATTCAGGTATTGTGCTTCCACCTCATCCAAAGCGTCTATTAAGAATAAGAGTTGTTTTTCCTCTACGCTTCTGATGACTGACTTATTATATCCTACTGCCAGACTTACAATAGAAGCATCCGGATTGTCATTAAATGCTTTCGCCTCGATATAAACCGGCAATGGCTTTTGACCGGTGCTTTCGTCCGAACTGTCACTTTCTTTTGAGTGGATGTCTTTTCCAAAATAGCATTCGTAGATATCCTCAAACTTCTCTTTACTAGTGTTCTTTTCCTCTTCATCTGAAAAATATTCATCTTTATGATATTGGATAATATAATCAGATATACAGGAAGTTACGATGGAACGCAGCATCGTTGTTTTTCCGGCTCCGGATTCTGCTACCACATAATTCCATTGGGAATCTTTAAAAGGGTGGACTACTATTTCTTCCTTTTCTTTATTTTCCTCATTTTTTAAAAATTTAGGCAAAATGAAAAGATCAGCCATAGGCCATTCCTGATCCAAAGATCCATCTCCGTCTCGCCACTCTATGTACCTGTTCTTTTCCCATAGGTCGACATAATACTTGTCCAGAAAATCGGTTTCGCCTTCACATAAATAGTGTTCTGATATGATATTTTGAAGTTTACCTTGATAATCTTCAATCTCTTTACGCTTTCTTTTAGGTGCATACTCCACATTCTCAGTAGCTTTCAGCGCACAGAGACATTTGAGTATCATGATAGTGATCATCTGAGCTGCGGAAAGCTCCTTCTCGGAAGAAAGCCCATTGTTTTTAAACCATGTGTCTGTCTCTTTTTCAAATTGTCTTTTTTCTCTATTAAGATTATGTTCATATTCTTTCTTTACATTTTCTATTTTAACTTTTGTTATTGTAGCTTTATCTTTATCATCACAACCATTTATCTCTCGAATTTTCAGGCACAAACTATTGTCAATCATTTCCTCTATGTATTTTTCTTCATGTTCTATATCCTCGGCCATTCTCTTCATAATATTCAAAGCCAATGTTGCACTCTTATTCTTTGTCTCCATTACTCCTTTATCGAATAAATTGGATACTCCGTCGGAATAGTTTGTGGGGTTCTCGTTGGTACTCTTTTTGGGCTTAATCTCTTCTGAAACAGATTCACCCCAAAATAGCCTGTCTATTTTATCTAAAACATTGCCTTTGCCTTTCCAACAAATTCTTAAAGCTGTTTCTGTACTACTAACGGCCAAATTCCCCAATTGCTCTTCTAAAAAAACATAGACATCTTTCAATATCATATAGCAGCCCCTCCGATCTAATATTTATAGCTATATCACATTTCATCATTCTCATTTATAGCTATATTCATTATTATCGAACCCAGAGGGACTGTCAATCGCTGTTTGTTAAATGCCGGATATCCATGCACCAAACACGGTAAGATACATATATTCACTATTTATTATAGTAGATCATTCTCTGCATATCACCCACCTGCTTTGTAAGTCCACGCAAACTGCTCTGCATTTCTTTGGTGTCATTTTTTCGGTTCTGACTGGTTTCATATAAGATTCTGTTTTGACTTCTGTCTATTCTTTCTTCCATTTTAGTCGATAACGCCTGCATTTCTTCAGTCATGCGTTTTTCAATGGATTGAGACGCTGCCTGTACCTCATTCATAATCTCCTCCTGTCCCTTTGCCAGATTACTGCCGAACTCACTGATTATGCCTTTCGTTTCTTTGCTCAGTTGATGGAACCTGTCTTGCATTGCCTTTTCTTTTGAAAGCTGATCTTCGAAATATAATTCAGCCCGGTGCGGAGAACACCCTTTCATCTCCATTACGTTTTGTATTGTCTCTAAACGTTCTATATTTGAAGTATACTGAATCCCCAACTCTTTACACAGAGCTTCATTATTGGATTTTTTCCGTTGAATTTCTTTCAGCAGGATATCACTTTTTATCTTCAACTTGTTTTTTTTCTGTTGCAGTTCACGGTCTGCAGCCAGATCCGCCTCCCGTATCGCCATTTCATTCTCTTGTCTTCTAACCTTCGCTGCCTTTTCAAGCTTCTCACGCTTGGCTCTACGCATATGAAAGCATTTTTTTCATTTCATCTGCTTTCGTTTCACCCTCACTGTTATATGTATCATTTAGGCGTTTGTAAAACGCCACAAACCGCATAAATACGGTGTTTTTTATTACCTA
>JBJENT010000053.1:0-4088 GCA_051880335.1 Lachnospiraceae bacterium | reverse complement strand
AATCCTACAGATTATGGGGTTAATCCATAACTGGAATTTAGTTTTTCATTTAAGTTTCGCCTATTCAACTCCCCTGCCCCTCATTCTAGGGGGAAGAAATTTCTTTTAGTCACCTTTTCTTCATAATAAGCTTACGATTTACCTCCTTGAGCCCGCTTTTCATTCTCAGTAGGCATGCTTTTGTTGTTAATCTCTAAATCTTACCTACCGACAGCTATTCTTAAATTTCAGTAGGCATGTTTGCTGCTTTTTCATCTCAGGAATTACCTACTGGCAATCATTCCTGATTTTCAGTAGGCCTGTTTGCTGTCTTTTCATCTCAGAAACTACCCACTGGCAGTCATTCCCGATTTTCAGTAGGCGTGTTTCTTGCTTTTTCATCTCAGAAATTGCCTACTGGCAATCATTCCTGATTTTCAGTAGGCATGCTTTCTGCTTTTTCATCTCAGGAATTACCTACTGGACAGCAAATTGATAGTCGAGTGGGTTCAATAATCCCAAATATTTCTTTCAACCTCATCCAAAGAAAGAAATGAATCCACCCATATTTCTATGGATGGAGCTATGGATAAATTTATGGATGGTATTCCAGCCTTCTCAGTAGTTTCACATTACCTATTTCTGTGGCTGTGTATGGGTTTCCGGATTCCTGACAATTTCACATCACTTGTTTTTGTTAACATGTATGGATTTCTGGCCTTTTCAATGTTTTCACATCACACATTTTTGTAACTGTGTATGGGTTTCCGGATTCCTAACGATTTCACATCGCACTTTTATCGTATCATGTCCCAATTTTATCATGGGTATTTCCCATTTCACTTATTTCCCATGAAACCTTACAGAATTTTGTCATGGGTATGCAGACTAATCGCCATTTCACATGATGCCTTACAAATTTTTGTCATGGGAACACAGACTAATCACTATTTCACATACAATTAGTTTGTTGCCATAGAATCTTTGTGACTTTGAGCTTCCGTTCCAGCCCTACAGCCATAAATAATTTGTTGCTACAAAAAGGGAACTTCAAAAAGAAAGCTCCCGGCCACAGGGCCGGGAGCCATAGCATCGACGTAGTCATTCTATCACTTTCTTCTATCACTTTATACTATCAGTTCTTCCCAATCACTTTCATCCCAATCAGCTCTTCCATCTTCCCAAGCACTTCCTCCACCAGCAGCAGCAGATTTTCTTCATCCCGCTCGATCATGCCGCATTTCTGGTAAGGCAGGGAGAAATAAGGGGTTCCCTTGGTCTGGAAGGTCATACGTTTCCGATAAGCTTTCAACAGAAGAGGGATTCCCTCTACATTGATTTTGGCATCCGGTTTCATGGTAAAGCGAAGTTCCAACCCTTTTCCTTTCACTTCCGTGACATAAAGCCTGTGGGCATGCATACGAATCAGGGCGATTCGAAGCAGGTTGTCTGCAGACTTGGGGATTTCGCCAAAGCGGTCCAGCAGTTCCTCCCGCATATCATCACATTCTGCCTGGGTCTCGATGCTGGCGATTCGTTTATAGATATCCAGCTTCTGTACCTCATTCATAATGTAAGCAGGCGGAATATAAGCATCCACATCCAGTTCTACTGTGGTATTAAAATCTTCCGAAACGTCTTCCCCCTTTAAGGTTTTCACCGCTTCATTCAGCATTTTGCAATAAAGATCATAACCCACCGCTGCCATATGGCCGTGCTGCTGTTTGCCCAGCAGATTCCCGGCTCCACGGATTTCCAGATCTCGCATGGAAATCTTGAAACCGCTTCCCAGATCCGTAAATTCACGGATTGCCTGAAGCCTTTTTTCAGCTACTTCTTTCAGCACTTTGTCTTTTTTATACATCAGAAAAGCATAGGCATTCCGATTGGATCTGCCCACACGTCCACGCAGCTGATAGAGCTGAGACAATCCCATATTTTCAGAATCATGGATGATGATGGTATTGGCATTGGGGATGTCCAGCCCGGTTTCAATGATGGTGGTGGAAACCAGCACATCAATATCTCCGGCAATAAAATCATACATCAGCCTTTCCAGCTGTTTTTCATCCATCTGCCCATGGGCATAGGCCACCTGAGCATCCGGCACCAGATTTTTAATCATACCGGCCACATCAGCAATATTATTGACACGATTATATAAATAGTAGACCTGTCCGTCCCTGGCCAGCTCTCTGTTGATGGCTTCCCGGACGATTTCTTCATTAAATTCGCAGACAAAGGTCTGTACCGGCATTCGTTCGTCCGGTGCTTCCTCCAATACACTCATATCCCGGATTCCCACCAGGCTCATATGAAGGGTCCTTGGAATCGGAGTGGCTGTCAGAGTCAGAACATCCACTGACTCTCGCATTTGTTTGATCTTTTCTTTATGAGTCACACCGAAACGCTGTTCCTCATCAATGATGAGCAGTCCCAGATCATGAAAGGCAACATCTTTGGAAAGCAGCCTGTGGGTTCCGATCACAATGTCCACCAGACCTTTTTTCATGTTTTCTATGGTCTTCTTCTGCTCTGCTGAAGTACGGAATCTGGAAAGCAGTTCTACGGTCACAGGGAAATCTTTCATACGCTGTACAAAAGTATTGTAGTGCTGCTGGGCCAGTATGGTTGTAGGCACCAGAAAAGCCACCTGCTTGCCTTCCTGCACTGCTTTGAACGCCGCCCGGATAGCGATCTCGGTTTTTCCATATCCTACATCACCGCAGATCAGACGGTCCATGATCTTCTTACTTTCCATGTCCGCCTTGGTGGCTTTGATTGCATTGATCTGGTCTTCCGTTTCTTCAAAGGGAAACAGTTCTTCAAATTCCTGCTGCCAGGTGGTATCCGGACCATACTGATATCCGCATTTTTCCTGTCTGACCGCATAAAGTCGTACCAGATCCTGGGCTACTTCCTCTACCGCTGCCCGGGTCCTGGTCTTGGTCTTTACCCATTCCTGGGTTCCCAGTTTATTTAACTTGGGCTTTTTGGCATCTGCCGAAGCATATTTCTGAATAGCATCCAGATTGGTGGCAAGCACATACAGATTACCACCGTCCCGGTATTCAATCTTCATGTAATCCTTTACCACATGATCCATTTCCACCTTTTCTATGCCCCGGTAAATCCCCAGGCCATGGCTTTCATGTACCACATAGTCTCCTACCTTCAAATCTGCGAAGTTCTGGATTTTCTGCCCCTCATATTTCCGGACTTTTTTCTTCTTTTTCTTTTCTCCGCCGAAAATATCACTCTCTGCAATCACCACAAATTTCAGCATGGTGTATTCAAAGCCTTTTAAAATACGACCATAGCAGGTCATGATTTCTCCCGGCTGAATCTCCCGGTCTGCCTGATCCGTATAAAAAGCTGTCAGACCATACACCCTCAGATCTTCTGCCAATCTGCTGGCTCTGGTTCTGGATGCAGATACCAGAAGAACCCGGTATCCGTTCTTTTTATATTTCCGCAAATCTTTTACAAGCGTTTCAAAGCTGTTGTTATAAGGTGCTACGCTTTGCACTGCAAAAAGATATTTCTTTTCCGGTTTTACGATAGGATTTTTCATATCCAGCATGGCTACGGTGACCACAGGATACTTCTGCAGCCGGTTTATCACCATGCTTTTTTCATAAAGCAGCTGCATCTGTCCCGGCAATAAATATCCTTTTTCCAGACGCTGTGACATACTTTCCCGAAATTCCAGTTCTACCCCCTCTGCATGCTCCCCGACCCTTACCGGTTCATCTATAAAAATGCAGGTTTTCCCAATTGGGAAAAGGCTCAGGAGGCTGTCCAGTTCCTCATAAAAATACTTTACATAAGATTCCAGATTGACCTGCATATGAAATTCCAGTACCTCTTCCCGCAGCTCGGCAATCTGCTTTTCAATCCGGGTTGCTTCTTCCGGCTTTCCCTGCCCACGAAGTACCTCTGCCTGCTTTTTTGCTTCCAGTTCCAGCACATGCACGCCTTTTGTACGTTCTGCTTCGGTCAGAATCATTTCAGTAGCCGGATAAATAGACACCTCTTCCAGATTCTCAATGGAACGCTGGCTGAGCACGTCAAAGCTTCGAATGGAGTCTACATCCTCCCCCCAAAGC
>JBJENT010000052.1:0-4105 GCA_051880335.1 Lachnospiraceae bacterium | reverse complement strand
CCATGGCGCACCTGCAGATGACAGGGCCATAGCTTTGTTCAGGCATCTGCATGAACTTGGAATGGAGACCATGCTTTTATCCAATAATAAAGAGCCTCGTGTGAAGTCTTTTGCACAGCAGGTTGATTCCGGGTATATCTATAAGGCAGGAAAGCCGGGAAAAGATGGATATCTGAAAGCCATGGAACAAATGAAAACCACCATTGAAAGTACGGTTTTTGTGGGAGACCAGTTATTTACCGATGTATTCGGTGCCAATCGGTTGAACATGCATACTATTTTAGTAAAACCCATACATCCCAAGGAAGAGATTCAGATTGTCCTGAAGCGTTATCTGGAAAAAATCGTTCTGTATTTTTATCAAAAAGACTGTGAAAAGGGGAGAAGATAATTATGGAAATGAACATTAATGCATCCACACAGATATGCGGTCTGATCGGCAACCCTGTAGGACATTCCGTTTCACCGGTTATACATAATAATCTGGCATCTATTTATGGACAGAATCTGGTGTATGTACCACTGGAGGTGCCGGAAGGTCGTCTGGAAGATGCCATAAAAGGTGCAGATGCATTTCGTTTTTTAGGGATGAATGTGACCGTTCCATATAAGAGTGATGTCATACCGTTTTTGCGCAGTATAGATCCCCTGGCGGAGAAAATCGGTGCAGTTAATACCTTAGTCAGGGAAGAGAGCGGTTACCGGGGATATAACACAGATATGCCGGGACTTTACCGGGCCATGATCTCAGATGGTGTGGAGGTGGCCGGAAAAGACGTGATTCTTTTGGGTGCCGGTGGTGTGGCAAGAGCAGTTGCCCTGCTTTTACTGGAGAAAGGTGCAAAACATATTTACATCATGAACCGTACCCTGGAAAGAGCAGAAAATATTGCTGAGGAAATCAATGGTTATGCAGACAGAGAGTTTGCAACACCAATGGGACTGAAGGACTATCCGGTTCTACAAAATGGCAGTAAATATCTGGCGATTCAGGCAACCAATGTGGGTATGTTCCCAAAAACAGAGGAAGCAGTCATAGAAGACGAGGTTTTTTATAAAATGATCGAAGTGGGTTACGATATCATTTTTAATCCAATGGACACCAAATTTATGAAGAATACCCGCATGGCTGGTGGAAAGGCATATCATGGCCTGAAAATGCTTTTATATCAGGGAATCATAGCATATGAATTATGGAATAACATACAGGTTCGGGATGAAGATGCCGACAGGATATATGAGCTTATGAAAAAAGCACTGCAAAAAGGATAGCAGAAGAGTATACGAACAGATAAAGAGAGCCTTGCAGAAAGGATAGCAGAAGGGCATACGACCAGATAAAGAAAGCCATACAAAAAGGATAACAGCAGGAGACAGAGATGCAGGATCATATCATATTGATCGGATTCATGGGATCCGGAAAAACCACCATGGGCATCCGATTATCTTATAAACTGAGACGAACCATCATTGATACCGACAAAATGATTGAAAAGATGGAAGGTAAAACCATCAGTGATATTTTTGCTCAAAACGGAGAGGAATACTTCAGAAAAAAGGAAACAGAGACGTTAAGAAAACTTCAGTCAGAAAACGTGCCTCGTATTATTTCGGTAGGTGGAGGCACACCTCTTCGGGAAGAGAACAGGGTACTTCTGAAAGAACTGGGAACCGTTGTATATTTGAAGGCTTCACCGGAAACCATATATCAGCGGCTAAAAGGAGATACGACCAGACCGCTCCTGCAGGGAGATGACCCAATGGGAAAGATCACTGCATTAATGAGCGAAAGAGAGGAGCTTTATCTGGCGACGGCAGATGAAGTGATTTGTGTGGACAATAAAGATGCTGCAGAAGTAGTGGAAGAAATATGGGAGGTTTGCAAATGAAAATTTTAGTAATCAATGGACCGAATCTGAATTTCCTGGGAATCCGGGAAAAAGCGGTGTACGGAACACAGACCTATGATGATCTTTTAAAAATGATCGCTGAAAAAGGGGAAAAAGAAGGCTGCCAGATCGAAGTATTCCAGAGCAACCATGAAGGTGCGATCATTGACCGCATTCAGGATGCCTATTTCGATGGAACCGAAGGAATCGTCATAAATCCGGGTGCCTTTACCCATTATAGTTATGCAATTCATGATGCACTTGCATCAGTAACCACCATGAAAAAAGTGGAAATACATATTTCTGATATTACAAAACGGGAAGAGTTTCGGAAAATTTCTGTTACAGCACCTGCCTGTGATAAACAGATTTATGGACATGGTCTGGATGGATACCTGATGGCAATTGATTTCCTGTTAGGAAAATAAATAAACTGAGAATCTGTATGGGAAAATAACTGTGAATGTATATTTAAAAAACCATAAATGTATATTGAAAAAAATGGTTGAAAATTGACATCTTTTAGTATACACTAGAAAAGAATTATTACGTGAAAAATTTTAGGAGGAATATTTTATGATATCTGCAGGTGATTTCAGAAACGGTATAACGATTGAACTGGAAGGAAACGTATACCAGATTATCGAATTCCAGCATGTAAAACCAGGTAAAGGTGCTGCTTTCGTTAGAACCAAACTGAAAAACATTAAGAGTGGCGGTGTAGTTGAAAAAACTTTCAGACCTACTGAAAAATGCCCTCAGGCACGTATTGATAGAAAAGAAATGCAGTATTTATATGAAGATGGCGATTTGTACTATTTCATGGATACAGAGAACTTTGAACAGACTATGTTAAATTCAGAAGAAATCGGTGACTCCATGAAGTTTGTAAAAGAAAACGAAATGGTTAAAATGTGTTCTCACAATGGCAGCGTATTTGCTGTTGAACCACCTTTATTCGTTGAACTTGAGATTACAGACACAGAGCCAGGTTTCAAAGGTGATACAGCTACCGGTGCTACAAAACCGGCTACTGTTGAAACAGGTGCTACCGTATACGTACCTCTGTTTGTAAACCAGGGTGATAAGATCAAAATCGATACACGTACAGGCGAATACCTTAGCCGTGTTTAATACTGATTAAAAAAGCCTAAGAGACAATAGAAGCGATGCTTCTATTGTCTTTTTCTATGTACAGGAAGTCAATTCAGAAAAGTAAAGTCCCGGAGAGAAGAATGAAAATAAAAAAATAGAATACCATATGGTATGAACGGAGGACTTTATGAAATATACACAATTTGTTGAAAAAATGCACCAGAGCATACAGGCATGTCTGAACAGGGAGCAGATCGTAAGTGTAGTTGAGGTTCCAAAGAATAATGGAATTGTTTTTACGGGTATATCCATCCGAAAAGAAAACGAAAACGTTTCACCTACGATTTATCTGGAAAGCTTTTACAGAGAGTATTGCAGAGGTGTATCTATAGAAGAATTGACAAAATCATTCTTGAATATTTATGAAGAGAAGAAACAGACAGAAATACCGGATGTATGTTTCTTTAATGACTATGATAAAGTAAAGTCAAGGCTGGCAGTTAAACTGGTCAATAAGGCAAAAAATCAAAAGCTTTTGCTGCAGATGCCATACAAAGATTTCCTGGATCTGGCAATTGTTTTTTATTGTCAGATCGGTGAAACTGCGCTGGGTAATGCAACGGTAGCTATCCGGAATGAACACCTCGAAAAGTGGAAAGTGGATCCGGATACATTGCTTCGGGATGCTCTGGAAAACACAAAAAGGATCCTGCCACCTCAGATTACAAAAATGGAAGAAATCATACAGGAATTTCTGGGAGATGAGTTTCATCATGATGATCTGGCAGATAGAAGAATGTGCGAGGAAGGCCATGTATTTCCCAGACTGGAAGGCGTTCCGACTTTTGAAATAACACCCATGATGGTACTTACCAATTCCAAGAAGTATCTTGGTGCAGTAGGCATGATATATGATGATGTTCTGGAAAATTTTGGAAAGGAATTAAAAGATGATTTTTATATTCTGCCAAGCTCCATACATGAAGTGATTCTGATACCCCAATCCTTTATCTGGGATGAAAGAGAGCTCAAAAACATGGTAAAAGAAGTAAATGAAACCCAGTTGGATCCGGAAGATATTCTGGCTGATTCCGTATATTATTATGACAGAGTCAGAAAAA
>JBJENT010000051.1:0-4170 GCA_051880335.1 Lachnospiraceae bacterium | reverse complement strand
AAGCAGGAACTGATTAATACCGGTATCAGAATCATAAACACAGAAGGAGAGCAGGCCCTTTCCCTTCGCAAAGTAGCTGCTGCATGTGGGGTATCCCATTCGGCACCTTATGCACATTTTCAGGATAAAGAACAGCTGTTGGAGGCCATGAAGGCAACTGTTACTGAGCTTTTTACCCGGCAATTAAATGAAGCAGTAGCAGAGGCAGGTGAGGAAAGTGCAGAAAAGGCAATTATTGCAATGGGAAGGAGTTATGTGAAGTTCTTCATTGAACATCCGGACTATTATATTTTCCTGTTTTATAATCAGAAAATCACGGTTCATCTTACCCTTGATGCAGATGATAAAGATGATTATCCACCATATCTTCTATTAAAGAGACTATATGAGAAGCATTTAGAAGAAAAGCAGATAAGCCTGAGTGATGAAGAAAAAGAGATAGAATTAATAAAAATATGGTCTTCGGTACAGGGAATAGCTGCGCTGGTCTGCATGGAAAATGTGGTGATCAGCAGGCCCTGGGAAGAATATCTGGATAAACTGATAAATTAAACATGATGTCAAAATAAACATGACACTCAGATGTTGTGTTTGGCATGTTAAGATGAGACAGAACATGAAACATGTAATAGTTATTGTAACTGGAAAACATAGTTTTATGGACAGAAAATGTGTAAACAGGAGGAAAACAAATGGCTTTTGATTTTAAGAAAGAATATAAGGAGTTTTACATGCCGAAAAACAAACCGGAAATTGTAAATGTTCCAAAGGCAAATTATATTGCTGTCAGGGGTACCGGGAATCCAAATGAAGAGGGTGGAGCATATCAGAAAGCGATTGGCGTTTTGTATGCAGTAGCGTATACCCTGAAAATGAGTTATAAAACAGATTATAAGATGGAAGGTTTTTACGAGTATGTTGTGCCACCGCTGGAAGGCTTCTGGTGGCAGGAGGGTGTATGCGGTATAGATTATACCAATAAGAGTACCTTCCATTGGATCTCTGTCATCAGGCTTCCGGAATTTGTTACAAAAGCAGATTTTGACTGGGCGGTGGAAACTGCATCGAAAAAGAAAAAAATAGATTGCAGCAGTGCAGAATTCATGGAAGTAGAAGAAGGACTTTGCGTGCAGATCATGCATATCGGTCCATTTGATGAAGAACCTGCTACGGTAGCTTTGATGGATGCATATTTGGATGAGAATGGTTATGTAAATGACATGACAGAGAAAAGACTGCATCATGAAATCTATTTGTCTGACGCCAGAAAAGTAGCACCGGAGAAATGGAAAACAGTGATTCGCCATCCAATTAAGAAAGGATAGTTGGAACACTATGTAAGCATGTTTTATGTGAATTGTAGATTTCGCCTGTGTATAATTGCCACTTTTATGGTGGCAACATTATACAGGCACATTTGATACAATGAAAATCATTATAAACATAAGCGAGAAAAAAAGCAGAACATCCAATAATAAAACACTCAGAATTTTCAGCAGTTTGTTTTTGGTTCGGCATGGTGGAAAGCAGGATTGGATGTTTCTGTAATTAGCAGTACAAAAAATAATGCTCAGAAAGATAAGCAGACAAAATCCTCTTTCAATGAGTAATGTTACAGGGGTTGAGTTTTTTACTTCCAAAGACAGACATAACCAGAATACAAAAAAGTATCCAACTGAGGAAAAAATCATATTAAGAGGAGACAAACTTTGAAAACCCGGTGGAAGAAAGCTGACCCATGTTGGCAGGTCTGACTGGGTTTTACTCTTTTCACAATCACTTTTTCTGAGCAGGCGAAGCACAGCATCCATGTCTTTATAACGCTCGGATGCCTGTAAACGGGTGCATTTTGCAATGATAGGCGAAAATTCGCTGTCGGTGCATAGTTCCTGTGAGAATGCTCCGGTGACCAGGGTATTTAGGAGCATGCCAACTGCATAAATATCCGTTTGGATAGTTGAAACTCCAAAACCGTACTGTTCCGGTGCAGCATATCCTTTGGTACCTAAAAGGGTGGTATCTTCGCTTTTCTGGTTTGAATGATATTTGGCTGCATTAAAATCTAACAGGTAAACTTCACCGGAAGGAGTAAGGATAATATTCGAAGGCTTAATATCCCGATGAATGATGGGCGGTTGACAGTGGTGCAGCTCAGAAAGTATGGTACAAAGCTGGATCATAATGCTTCGAATCACTTCCGTAGAGAAGGTTACTTTATTTTCCAGTAATTGTTCTATGGTATCACCGGAAATGTATTCTTCGATAATGGTCAGTTCAGAGTTTTCCTCATACAGCACGTAGATTTTGGGAGTGTGTGGAATGGGATTTTTCTGAAGATATTCGTAGATACTTTTATTATAAACAGTAAGGACTTTCTTGATATAGATTTTGTGGGTATGTATATGCTGAACAATATATATCCTATGTTCCTTACTTATCTCTGCAATGATTTTGTAATAGGATATGGATAGTCTTGAACTATAATCCATGGAACAGTTCCTTTCCTGAGTAAAAGACAATAATTTTCAATTTGGTAAATACATTGGTAAATACAATTCTACCAGCTTGATAAACAACATTATAACAGAGGCGATTGAGAATGAATCAAAAAAATACAGAAGAACTGGAAAAAATTTTGGGATCTACCCACATATCAAATCTCGGAGACTATCTGCATGATCAATCTGATAGTATTGTTTCATCAGACAGACCCTTTGCAGACTATATCAGAGAGATGATCAAGGCAAAGGGATTAAAGCAACAGGATATTTTTCTGGACGCAGATCTTCCGGAACGATATGGCTATAAGTTGATTTCAGAGGAAAAACATACCCGTCAGAGAGATGTGATCTTGCGGTTGTGTTATGCTGCGCATATGACACTGGAAGAAACGCAGAAGGCCTTGAAGTATTATAGAATGCCGGAACTGTATGCCAAGATTCCAAGGGATGCATTGATTATGATCGCGTTCAATGAAAGACCCGGCAGTATCATTGAAGTGAATGGTTTTCTGAAGAAAAATGGAATGGAAGTATTAAGATCCAGTGGTCTTCAGGAATAATTACCACTGCTACGGTGGGAACATGAAAAGCCTGAGTATGATATATTGAGTCTGTGCTTGAGAGAAGCAACAGGAAAATATATGTATTAGGGGCTGATATGAATAAAAAATATTTTGTTACGAATGTGGTTGCCCCGGTGAGTATTGGGGCAATTTTTTATTACCTGTTTTTCCCGGATACTATCTTTGTGAAATGGATAGAAAGCCTGTTCGGAGTGTCTTATCACATCCTGATAAATCCGGATTCTGTGTTTCTTAAAATAACCAGATTTTATCTGCCGGACTTTCTTTGGGCATATGCACTGATGGGGGCGGTAGTCTGTTTTTGCGGATATGAAAAAGGGTATTTCTATAGTGTGATTCTATTTGAAATATTGCTTGAAATGCTCCAAATGCTGCCGAGCACACATGGAACTTTTGATATTTGCGATATTTTCATGGAAGTCGGAGCAAATATCTTAGTGATAAAAATGATAAAGAATACAGAAGGAGAGTTAGAAAATGAAAAGGTTAAAAGTATTTAGTCTGGTTGCTGTTATGCTGATCTTTGGGATGATGGCACTGGGAAGCGGTTCAAGTTCTGAAAAGAAGGAGATTGTGTCAAGTGAAGATTCATCTTCAGAAGATGAGGATACCGATTCTGAAGCAGATGCACCTGCAGAAAAGGGGGATGATGCTTCCGGGGAAGCATCGGATGAAAATGCCGATGAAGAAACAGAATCCTCCGGCGTAACCATTGAAGAGCAGGTGCTGTTTGAAGAAAATGGTTTAAAGGTTACCGCTACAGAATATGTTTCAGATTCCATATGGGGTGATGGAATCAAATTGCTGTTGGAAAATGATGGGACAGAAGATGTTGGTCTGGGATGCAATGCGCTGATTGTAAACGATTATATGATTACAGATTTATTTTCCTCTACCATAGCTGCCGGAAAGAAAGCAAATGAAACACTTTCTTTATCCAGTTCCGGTTTAAAAGCTGCCGGAATTGAAAATGTAGGGAAAATAGAAGTGTATTTCCATACCTTCGATCCGGACACCTATATGACCATCAAAGATCTGGATTGTATTACCATACAGACCTCTGTATATGATGAAATGGATACCGA
>JBJENT010000050.1:10325-21330 GCA_051880335.1 Lachnospiraceae bacterium | reverse complement strand
TCCTCTTCCGGACTTGCTTTATAAAAATCCAGCACCTGTCTGACACTTTCCCCACTCAGGTTCATAAAAGTAAGCGGCTTTACCAATATGACCCGCTTACCCTCTATGATTCCTTTTCCGGTAACTGCCTTATGTTTTACTTCCTTTACCGAAATACCATATTTATCAGCCAGCGCGTCGATCACGTCAAAACCTATATTATGTCTTGTATTTTCATATTCCCGTTTCGGATTTCCAAGACCTACGATTACATACATATTTTTTCTCCCGTAAAAATTTTTGGTTGATATTTACATTACACAATTTATTCCCAAAAAACAATCTTTATACTCGAAAAAAGTTGCCGCTATATGAATTCAAATTCATATAGCAACAACTCTCTTTCTTTTTGTACATCCCCGTATAAATATTTAAAGCTGCGTTAACATTACATCTACTCTGCTTCTGGGTCGTCGGGTAATAGCAGAGCCTTCTGGTAGCTGTCTAATATCATAGATTGAATCTTATCCCTGGTCTCAGAGTTAATCGGATGAGCAATATCTCTGTATTCCCCATCTGTGGCTTTTTTACTCGGCATCGCGATGAAAAGCCCCTTTTCTCCTTCTATCACCTTGATATCATGAACAACAAATTCATTATCAATGGTAATAGATACGACCGCCTTCATTCTACCTTCTTTTGCAATCTTTCTAACTCTAACATCAGTTATCTGCATGGCACTTCCCCCTTATTAGTATACACGGGTATGTCAGATCGCAACTTACATCACATATCTGTCATTTCTTTCAACTACGATCTTGATGCCGTCTTCACCCTTGTAATAAGAGTTTGCCCTCATGGTGCCTCTACTTTCAACAATGCAGTTTTCAATATGTGTATTATCTCCGATGTAAACATCGTTCAAAATTATGGAATTCTTTATGTAACAATTATTGCCGATATACGCTTCTTTAAAAATAACGGAATCTTCCACCGTACCGTTTACAATACATCCACTGGCAATCAGGCTGTTTTTAATCTTTGCCCCCACATTATATTTCGCCGGTGGAAGGTCTCCCACTCTGGAATAAACATCCGGGTACTGCCTGAAGAAGAAATCTCTTATTTCCGGTTTCAGGAAGTCCATATTGGTTTCGAAATAATCTTCTACGGTAGCAATATTTCGCCAGTAATCTGTAATCTTATACCCGTAAATGTGCTTCATATCCTTATAGCGGATCAGAATATCACGTACAAAATCATATCTGTCTTCTTCTGCACATTTTTCGATCATGTCGATTAACTGTCGTCTTCGGATGACGTAAATACCACAGGAAATCGTATTACTCTTTACAACGATCGGTTTCTCGTCAAACTCTTCAATACGACACTCTTCGTTCATCTTGACCGTACCGTAACGTTCCAGGTTCATGCCTGCCGGCATGTCCTTACAAACCACGGTAATATCTGCTTTCTTCGCAATGTGATATTCCAGTAATTTATTAAAGTCAATCTTGTATACGCAATCCGCTGAAGCAATGATAACATATGGCTCATGGCTGTTTTTCAGGAAAGATAAATTCTGGTAAATCGCATCTGCGGTTCCTCTGTACCAGAACCCGTTATCTGCAGTGATCGTAGGTGTGAAAACAAATAATCCACCCTGTTTTCTACCGAAATCCCACCATTTTGATGAACTCAGATGCTCATTTAGGCTTCCTGCGTTATACTGTGTAAACACACCAACCTTCTGTATTCTGGAGTTTGCCATACTGCTCAGTGCAAAGTCGATGCTTCGGTAGCTTCCGGCTACCGGCATGGCACCTACCGCTCTTTTCTCTGATAAGGCGCCAAGTTTGTGGTTATTACCACCTGCTAAAATAATACCTATCGCTTTCATCTCACTCACCTGCCTTAATCATCGTTTTTCCACTTGGCAAGACTCCATCCGGATAGTCTTCTTTTGTGGTAACACCGCCCACACAGACATTCTTACCAATCGTTACGCCATCCGGGATGACACTCTTTTCGCCAATGGTACAAATTCCATGGTTATAAATATGAGGTGCAGTCTCATTCGGTGCTTCATTTCCAATGCCCATTCTGACATGATTTCCTACCACAACGTCTTCTGCGATAATCACTTTATTCAGTTCGCAGTCATTGCCGATCACCGTGTTGTTCATGATAATGGAATCCCGGACAATGGTTCCCTCCCCAATGGTTACGCCGCAGCCGATTACGGAATTATATACTTTACCCAGTATCTCTGTTCCTTCTCCAATGATACTTCTTTCAATCGCACTGTTTGCACCGATGTACTGTGGAGGAAGGGCATCTGATTTCGTGTAAATCTTCCAGTATTCTTCATACAGGTTGAATTCCGGAACAATGTCAATCAGCTCCATGTTTGCTTCCCAGTAGGAATTCAGGGTTCCAACATCTTTCCAATATCCATTGAACTCGTATGCATATAATGGCCTGTCATTTTCTCTGCAGTAAGGAATCACATGTTTACCAAAGTCCAAATTCGGCTGGTCTGCATTGGCAAGCAGTGCCTCTTTCAGTGTTTTCCAGTTGAAAATGTAAATACCCATGGATGCCAGATTACTTCTCGGATTGGCAGGTTTTTCTTCGAAATCAATGATTTTCTTATTCTCATCTGTAATCATGATGCCAAACCGGTTGGCCTCTTCCCATGGAACCGGCATAACTGCAATAGTAACATCTGCATTATTCTTTTTATGGAAGTCCAGCATAACTTCGTAATCCATCTTATAAATATGGTCACCGGATAAGATCAGAACATATTCCGGATTATAGCTGTCCATATAATCAATATTCTGGAAAATCGCGTTTGCTGTACCGGTGTACCACTCGGTGCACTGCATCTTTTCATAAGGTGGCAAAACCGTTACACCGCCGATATTTCTGTCTAAATCCCACGGAATACCAATCCCGATATGGGTATTCAGGCGCAGCGGTTGATACTGTGTAAGTACACCAACGGTATCAATACCGGAATTAATGCAGTTACTGAGCGGGAAATCAATAATACGATATTTTCCGCCAAAAGCAACTGCCGGCTTTGCAACTTTCGATGTCAGAATGCCAAGTCGGCTCCCTTGTCCACCAGCCAGAAGCATGGCTATCATCTCTTTCTTTACCATTTCTGTCACCTCTTACATGTTTATATTTTTTCTTCCAGCATGTACATCTCCATACATGTAATGATCCATATACTGTTTCGACTATGTAAAGTATATCATAGCGAACATAAAAAGTGAATAATAAATACAAAAATCATAGCGAATTTTGTAAAAAATATGTATTTTTTTTACAAATAATTTCCATTCAGCTTACTAATTTTATACATATTATATAGAAAATATTACCAATTTCTCTTTTTGTATTGTAAACCTGCCACACAACCGTAGAAAGAATGTCCCCTTGTCAAAATCCGCTTTTCTTTTCCTTTTCAAATGATATAATATGATATAAGGGTCAAAAGACAGAACTTTTTCTGCTTGCAGAAAAAAAGTTCTTACCCCTTGAACCGCATATCATATATATTATTAAGAGGTGCTTATGTATCAAATTGATTTTAAAAATCCCATTCATATACATTTTATCGGTATCGGCGGCATCAGCATGAGCGGTCTTGCCGAGATTCTGCTGAATGCCGGTTTTACCATTTCCGGTTCGGACAGCAAACGTTCTGCCCTGACCGAAGATCTGGAGAAAAAAGGAGCCCAAATCGCCTATGGCCAGCGCTCTGAAAACATCACCCCGGATATCGACCTGGTTGTCTATACCAGCGCCATCCATCCGGATAATCCGGAATTTATGGCCATGAAAGAAAAAGGCCTTCCCTCTCTTTCCAGAGCACAGCTTCTGGGACAGATTATGAAAAACTACGGTACTCCCATTGCCATCAGCGGTACCCACGGAAAAACCACTACCACTTCCATGGTTTCCGAAATCCTATTGCAGGCAGACACAGACCCTACATTATCCATCGGTGGAATTTTAAAAACCATCGGCGGCAATTACCGTGTGGGCAGTTCCGAATATTTTGTAACAGAGGCATGTGAATACACCAACAGCTTTTTAAGCTTTTTCCCAAAGATCGGTATCATATTAAATATAGAACCGGACCATCTGGACTTTTTTAAGGATCTGGATGATATTCGGAATTCTTTCCACCAGTTTGCCCGCCTGCTTCCTGCAGATGGCAGCCTGATCATCAATGGTTCCATCGAGAAGTTAGATGAAATCACTTCCGATTTATCCTGTCATATCATCACCTTTGGAAAAGGGGAGGAAAACACTTATTATCCCACCGATATTTCTTATGATAATATGGCCAGAGCTTCTTTCATCTGCCACGGACCGGAAGGTTTTACCATGCCGGTTACCCTTGGGGTTCCCGGAGAGCATAATATTTACAATGCCCTGGCTGCCATTGCCCTGGCAAATCTCCTGTCCATCGAAAAGGCAGATATGACAAAAGCACTGCAGACATTTCAGGGCACCGACAGACGTTTTGAATATAAAGGTACCGTTGGCGGCGTTACAGTGATCGACGATTATGCTCATCATCCAACGGAAATCACTGCCACTTTAAATGCTGCCCGGAATTACCCCCACAAAACGATCTGGTGTGTATTCCAGCCCCATACGTATACCCGTACCAAATCCTTTATGAAAGAATTTGCCCAGGCACTGAGTCTGGCCGACAAGGTGGTCCTTGCTGATATTTATGCCGCAAGGGAAACCGATACTCTGGGTATTTCTTCCCGTACTCTTCAGGAAGAAATACGTGCCCTTGGATGTGAATGCTATTATTTTCCATCTTTTGATGAAATTGAAAATTTCTTACTAGGAAATTGCACAACTGGTGATCTGTTGATAACTATGGGGGCCGGAGACGTGCATAAAATCGGGGAAAATCTCCTCGGAATTTAGTTTTCCACATATCCACATTTTTGAAGCTCAAAAACCGGCTTCAAAACATGTGGATATTTTTTCTTTATTTGGATTTTATATAGATTTTACATTCTCCCCATATTTTAGGGATTTTTCCCGATGCTTTCCGGACATATGCACCAGGTTATCCACATTGTCCACATCATCCACATTTTGTCCCTTCTCTGCGGGAGACCATATTTTTTCTACGTTTTGCCCATATCTATTTCTTCAAAATGCATGCTATAATCGGTTAAGTTTTGAATGAAAAGAATTTGGGGGATAATAATGAGTACAGTAACGGTTTCACATGGCGGTCGTTCGGGGATGACGATGGTCTCTAATCGTTTTATTGATGAATATATGAAGGATGCAAATGATACACAGGTAAAGATTTATCTTTATCTGTTACGTGTTGCGGGCACCAATCTGCCTTCCGGCATCTCGGATATTGCTGACTATTTTAATCATACAGAGAAAGATGTGCTTCGTGCATTAAAGTACTGGGACAAGCTTCATGTCCTTACTCTTTTATATAATGATGCCCAGGAGCTTCACGGCATTCGTCTGGAGGATCTGGAAAGCAGACCGGCTAATGTTATGCCCGTTTCAGAAAGCAGGTCTTCCGTTCCGATTACGGTTTCTTTCTCCACCCAGTTTGCCCCCTCTGTGGACAAACCGGTGCAGAAGCAGGATTCCGGCAGCAACGAAGGCTTTGACAAATCCTCCATTACCCTGGATCAGCTGAAGGCTTTTAAAAACAGGAACGAAACTTCCGAATTACTGTTTATTATAGAGCAGTATCTTGGAAAGCCGATCAGTGCAAATGACGTACGCTCTATCTTTTTTATGACAGACATTCTTCATTTCAGTACGGATTTAATCGATTATCTGGTTCAGTACTGTGTAGAACGGGGCAAAAAAGACTTCCGTTATATGGAAAAAGTGGCCATATCATGGTCTGAAGAAGGAATCACTACCCCGAAGCAGGCTGCCAGCTATGTGAAAAAATATGATAAAAACGTATATACTATTATGAACAGTCTGGGTAAAAACGCAGCTCCTACCGCCCGTGAAATGGAATTCATCAATCGCTGGCTGAAGGAATACGGTTTTTCTCTTGATCTGATAAAGGAAGCCTGCCAGCGCAGTGTCATGGCTACCGACAAGCATCGTTTTGAGTACGCAGACCGGATTCTGCAAAGCTGGAATCAGGCCTCTGTGCGCACCTTAAAAGATGTTACCACTGCAGATGAGGCCTTTCAGCGCAAAAGAAGCAATTTAGCTTCTGCAAAAAACACCGTAAATGCGTTTAATCAGTTTAAGCAGAACCAGTATGACTATGATGATTTATTACAGAAAATCAAAGTGAATTGATCAATATAAAGGAGACTCCTGTGGCACTTACCAATGCGCAATACGAATCCATTATTCGTGAGTATGAAGAAAAACTAAATACCAGTCGTCATGCTCTGGAAAAGAGGAAGCAGGAAATCTACGACTCTATTCCGGAATACGCCGCTTTGGAAAACAGTGCTGCGGAATTATCGGTAGAATATACCAGAAAAATCATCGATGGAGTTCCGGGAGCCAGACAGCAGTTATCTGCTGCCATTTCCGAAATTTCCGAAAAGAAGAAATCCCTTTTACAGGCACACCAATACCCTTCTGATTATCTGGAACAGACCTATGAATGTCCGGATTGCAAAGACACCGGATACATCGGATCTTCCAAATGCCACTGCTTTGAGCAGCGCATCATTGATCTGCTCTACAGTCAGTCCAATATACGGGATGTCTTGCAGAAAGAAAACTTTCAGACACTGTCCTACCGCTATTTTACAGGCGATACTCTGGCTGCCTATAAAAAAACTGTGGATGTATGCCTGGCATTTGTAGACAGATTTGATATGGAGTACAAAAATCTTCTTTTTACCGGCACAGTGGGTTCCGGCAAATCTTTTTTGTCAAACTGCATTGCAAAGGCCTTGCTGGATACCGCTCATTCCGTCATTTACTTTAGTGCAATTGATCTTTTTGATACCCTGTCAAAAAATGTTTTTGATAAAAACAAAGAGAATCTTTACAGTTTTTATGATGACCTATATAATTGTGATTTGGTAATCGTGGATGATTTAGGGACAGAGCTTCCCAATGCATTCGTTAATTCCTACTTTTTTGCATTGTTAAACGAGCGAAACGCCCGCAGCAAATCCACCTTGATATCCACCAATCTGAATTTGCAGGAAATCGAGATGCGTTATTCAGACAGAACTTTTTCCAGGCTTATCAGCGGATACGATATCTGCCAGTTTACCTGTCCTGATATCCGGATTCAGAAAAAATCCTGATTTACTTTAAGCTATCATTACTTAAACTTTCATAAGCAGAAAAGGAAGAGAGGCACTTTTTCATGATCAAAAGAGAAGAGAAACGAAACTTGGAATCCATTCCTGTTGGCTCCCTGGGTATTATTCCCCTGGAGGGCTGTAAAGAATTAGGGAAAAAGGTAGATTATTATCTGGTAAAATGGAGAACCGAGCGAGAAAGCGAGCATAAAGACAGTCTTGCTTTTGCCGGTTATCAGCGTGATACCTACTTATTAAATTCAAAAGTTCCCCGTTTTGGTTCCGGTGAAGCCAAAGGCATTATTATGGAATCGGTTCGAGGCGACGATCTCTTTATCTTAGTCGATGTTTGTAATTATAGTATGACCTATTCTCTTTGCGGTCGTGAAAACCATATGTCACCTGATGACCATTATCAGGATTTAAAACGTATTATTTCTGCAGTTGGCGGTAAAGCCAGAAGAATCACCGTCATTATGCCTTTCTTATATGAAAGCAGACAGCATAAACGTACTGCCCGTGAGTCTTTGGACTGTGCCATTGCCTTACAGGAGTTGGTCCGCATGGGTGTGGACAATATCATCACTTTCGATGCCCATGATGCACGTGTTCAGAATGCAATTCCTTTATCCGGTTTTGAAACCGTACAGCCTGCATATCAGTTCATCAAAGGTCTTCTTCGCAATGTAAAAGGCCTTCAGATTGATTCCGATCATATGATGGTGATCAGTCCGGATGAAGGCGGTATGTCCAGAGCAATCTATATTGCCAACGTCCTTGGTCTGGATATGGGTATGTTTTATAAAAGACGTGATTATACTCAGGTCATCAATGGAAAAAATCCTATTGTTGCTCATGAATTTCTGGGTTCCGATGTTTCCGGAAAAGATATGATCATCATCGATGATATGATTTCATCCGGAGATTCTGTTTTGGAAGTTGCATCCGCATTAAAAGCACGAAATGCAGGTAAGATTTTTATTTGTGCTACATTTGGTCTGTTTACTACCGGTCTTGCAGGCTTTGATGAAGCATACAAAAACGGTATTATTGATAAAGTTTTGACCACCAATCTGGTATACCAGACTCCGGACCTTTTATCCAGGGAATGGTATATTAACTGCGATATGAGTAAATATGTTGCATATCTGATTGATACCTTAAATCATGACTCTTCTATCGGGGATCTTTTGAATCCAAGTGAAAGGATTCAGAATATCGTTTCCCGGTATAAAGCAGGAGAGTTATAATAAAGCGTACTTTGCGCGCATAAAAAACGGTCAGTTCGAGACCTTCCTGACCTAAAACAAAACTAAAGGAGAAAACTTCATATGAAAAACAAAAAAACTCTGTTACTCTGTCAAGGAGCACTGATTGCAGCTCTCTACATTGTGCTCACCTTTGTTGCCAACGCTTTTGGACTTGCTAATTATGCAGTCCAGGTACGTTTCTCAGAGGCACTTACCATTCTTCCGTTCTTTACTCCCGCTGCTATTCCGGGGCTTTTTATTGGATGTCTGCTCAGTAATGTTCTGACCGGATGTGCTATTCCCGATATTATTTTCGGAAGTATCGCTACGTTGATCGGTGCCATTCTCACCTATGCTTTGCGGAAGCAGAAATGGCTTGCACCGGTGCCACCTATCGTAGCAAATGCAATCATCGTTCCACTGGTTCTGAAATATGCATACGGAATCGAACCACTGTGGTTTAGCTTTGTCACAGTAACAGCCGGCGAAATCATTTCCTGTGGAATACTGGGTATGATTCTCTTATTCGCCTTAGACAAATATAAAAATGTGCTGTTTCGTTAGGTGAAACGTATCAGGATTTTGTTAGATGAAAATAGGCCCTTCGGTGCACTCCAAGGGCCTATTTTTTTGCACGAACAACCACCCTTGACGAAAATGCGGGAGCAAAGCCCCCTTACGAGTTTTTGAGGCTCATCGGAATGCTTAGCGCAATGAATGAAGACAACTTATCTTGTGCATTTTGCTAACTAATATATCTCTCACGGGCTTTCGCCCCAACATCTAACAATACCTTTAATAGAAAATATGTCCCCCAATGGAGATTCCGCTCAATCCCTCAATCGGCGTCCGGAAGTACACACAATCCCCCACATTAGATACCCCTGACATGGCTTCATCTGCCGCATCATAGCAGGCCTGTGTCGCTCTTCCTTCTGCAAGAGCAAGTGCCAGTCTGCCACTTGCAACCGGCGAAAACTGGGATCTTTGATATATGACTCCGGTAACCGTATCCGGATAGACGGAACTCAGCACCCTGTTGATTACTACTGCACCTACTGCAAGCTTTCCTGCGTATGGCTCACCACCGGCCTCACAGTAAATCAGATTGGCCAGAAGATACCTGTCTTCTTCTGCAAAGGACACCTGGGAGATATCTCTTTTATAGGACTGCGCAGCCAGTTTGGACATGGCGATTTCTTCTGCCAGTTTTTTACGCAGGGCCGCCAGATCTGCTTCCTGCTGTTTAATCTGTGCTTCAAATGCTTCTGCCTCAGCTTCTGCCTGGGAAATCTGATTGGAATACAGAGAAATACTATTCGAGGTAGAGCTTACAAGTCCACTGACTCTGGACTGCTCCGCTTCTACCGTTACCTTATAATCCGAAAGCTCCTGCTTCTCCTGCTCCAGCTGTTCTTCCTTCTGGGCAATGGAATCCCTGGTTTCCTGATATTGTACCAGCATTTTTCGATCATAGGCCGAAAGCGCATTCACATAGTCAAAATAATTCAGCATATCGGAGAAGGTTCCTTCCCTCAGAATCGCATCCAGCATCTGGAAATCGCCTTTTTCATACATATACTTAATTCTTTTTTTCATGGCAGCATATTGATCATCTGCCGTCTGCTGTGCTTCTTCCAAGGCGGCCTGGGTATCGCTGATCTCCTGCTCTTTCGCATCGATTTTCTGTTCCAGATCAGCCAGATTATCACTGACCTGTGTAAGCTGCTCATTCAGATTGTTCAGCTCTCCCTTTAAGGAATTCTGCTCCTGCTGCATGCCACTTATATCCTGCTGCTTTTCTTCCAGATTCTGCTGGGTCTGTTTCTTTTCCTGCTCCTTCTGATTGATCTTCTCCTGAGTGGTCAGGGCATATGCAGACAACGACACAGTCAGTGTGACTATCATAATAACTGCCATACTCAGTATTCTTTTTACGTACTGCATATCCCACCTCTACTTCATTTTGTCATACCTATAAATCCAGCTCAATTTTACGCCCGGTTTCCTGATACTTCACATATTCCACACCGGCAGCATCAAACATTCTTTTCGATGCAATATTGTAGGGCGTTCCCGCATATTTATCGCTGGCATAGATCACACGTTTTATTCCTGCCTGAATAATCGCTTTCGCACATTCATTACATGGAAACAGGGACACATAAAGAGTGGTCCCTTCCAGTGACCCACCACGGAAATTTAAAATAGCATTCAGCTCACTATGGGTTACATAGGCATATTTTGTAGAAAGCTCATCCCCTTCTCTTTCCCACGGAAAGTCTTCATCAGAGCATCCTTTTGGAAAGCCATTATATCCCATGGACAAAATCTTGTGCTGGTCACTGACAATGCAGGCTCCAACCTGGGTATTGGGATCTTTTGAACGCATACCCGCCAGCTTGGAAACCCCCATAAAATACTCATCCCAGCTGATATATCCTTCTCTTTTCATCTCAT
>JBJENT010000050.1:0-10225 GCA_051880335.1 Lachnospiraceae bacterium | reverse complement strand
GAAACCCCCATAAAATACTCATCCCAGCTGATATATCCTTCTCTTTTCATCTCATTTACCTCGTCGCCATTATAAAAAACAGGCTTCGCCTATTCAACTCCTCCGCCCCTCATTCGCGAGGGCTAAAAAATTCCTTTTAGTCACCATTTTACTCCAAATCTTACCTACCGACAGCTATTCTTAATTTTCAGTAGGTATACTTTCTGCTTTTTCATCTCAGAAATTACCCACTGACAGTCATTCCTGAATTTCAGTAGGCATATTTTATGCTTTTTCATCTCAGAAATTACCCACTGACAGTCATTCTTAAATTTCAGTAGGTATACTTTCTGCTTTTTCATCTCAGAAACTACCCACTGAATAGCAAATTGATCGTCGAGTAGGTTCAATGATCCCAAATGTTACATCCAACCTCATCCAAAGAAAAAACTCAAAGGAATTTCCTATTATACCAAAAAACATCTGCAGGATAAGACCTGCAGATGTCATATGAACTATTTTGTACCGAAGATTCTGTCACCTGCATCACCTAAACCAGGTACGATGTAAGCATTTTCATTTAATTTTTCATCCAGTGCTCCAATATAGATGTCCACATCCGGATGTTCTTCCTGCATTTTTTTAACCCCTTCCGGTGCTGCAATGATACACATAAAGTGGATTTTTCTGCAGCCTCTGTCCTTCAGCATCTGAATGGCTGCTGAAGAAGATCCTCCGGTTGCAAGCATCGGGTCCACCACAAAGACTTCTCTTTCTTCACAGTCAGCAGGCAATTTACAATAATATTCAACCGGCTCATGTGTCTCCGGATCTCTGTACAAACCAATATGGCCAACCTTTGCTGCCGGAATCATTGCCAAAACGCCATCAACCATTCCAAGTCCTGCACGCAGGATAGGTACAATTGCCATCTTCTTACCTTTTAATTCCTTTACAACCGTTTTACAAATCGGAGTTTCGATTTCAACATCTGTCAAAGCAAGATTTCTGGTTGCTTCATAGGTGATCAACATTGCAATTTCACCAATCGTTTGTCTGAAATCCTTTGTTCCTGTTTCCACTTTTCTGATCATGCCGATCTTGTGCTGAATCAATGGATGATCCATGATAACTGTTTTAGCCATTACCTTTTCCTCCTGAAGTCCCTTATTATTTTTCAAGTTTCTCTATTCTGCGGATATGACGGGCGTCATTTGAAAATTCAGTAGAAAGGAAAATATCAATGATTTCCAGTGCAAC
This sequence comes from Lachnospiraceae bacterium, assembly GCA_051880335.1. Classification (GTDB taxonomy): domain Bacteria; phylum Bacillota; class Clostridia; order Lachnospirales; family Lachnospiraceae; genus 1XD8-76. Next base: position 8,986 of record JBJENT010000050.1, on the reverse strand, counting down.
GAATTCACCAATAACACCTGCTCCGATTGCAACCATGTTGGCATTATTATGCTCTCTTGTCAGCTTTGCAGAAACGGTATCTGAGCAAAGTGCGCAGCGTATACCCGGCACTTTATTGGCACAGATGGAAACACCAATACCTGTTGTACAAATGAGAATTCCTTTTTCACATTCTCCTGCTGCCACTGCTTTTGCTGCAGGTTTTACAAAATCAGGATAATCACAGGAAGAAGTATCATAACACCCAAAATCCTTATACTCCAACCCTTTTTTCTCTAAAAATGCTTTTACTTTTTCCTTCAAGGCATATCCGCCATGATCTGATGCAATCGCTATCATTTTCTTTGCTCCTTTATCAACTGCCTGTGCAGATTTTTACAGTCAGAATCCTCTAACCACATTTCTGTTATAAAGTATACCCGATATCCTCTGAATTTCCAAGTATTTATATATTCCAGTTAGTTACATATTCCAGATGTTACATATTTCAGGCGTTTATATATTCCAAATGTTTATATATTCCAGATGTTTAGATATCCAGTTGTTCCACCCGATGGCCCGCTGCTTTCAGAAGACGGTTCATGACAGCCTGTCCGATTCCGCTCTCTTCAAAGGACTCCGAATAGATCACATCCACTTCTTCATCGTCAAACTCCCTGAGAATCCGGTACAATTCTTTGGCAATGGTCTCTTCCTTTTCCCGGTTTCCTGCACTTTTCACAGAAAAGCCCTGATATCTTACAATGGTTTCATCGGTTCCAATGATTCCCACTTTTTTTCCGGATTTTTCAGCCAGCCTGGCCAGTTCATTGATCCGGTTCACCACCGACTTTTCTTTTCCCGCAATGATCGTCAATTCTGCTTTTGGCGCATAATGACGATACTTCATGCCGGGCGCCTTGGGAGCCTGTCCACTGTCTGCCGAAATAATGGCTTTGTCGATCTCCACCTTCCCAAGAACCTTTTCCAGCATTTCTTTGGTAATATATCCCGGTCTTAAAATGGTGGGAGTATCTTCTGTCAGATCCACAATGGTGGACTCCAATCCGATACAGGCCTGTCCGCCATCCAGGATCATCTCTATTTTTCCCTGTAAATCCTCTTCCACATATTTGGCCAGAGTAGGGCTGGGTCTTCCGGATGTGTTGGCACTGGGTGCGGCAATATATCCACCGGAAGCCTGAATAAAAGAAAGGGCAACCTGGTCACTTGGCATGCGGATTGCCACCGTATCAAGTCCACCGGTTGTTTCCGATGGTACTTTATCCGATTTGGGCAAAATCATGGTAAGCGGTCCCGGCCAGAAAGCATCTGCAAGCTTCCTGGCATTCTCCGGAATCTCCGAAGTAATGTATTCCATATCGTCCCACTTTGCTATATGCACGATCAGAGGATTATCCGATGGCCTGCCCTTTGCTGCATAAATCTTTTTCGAGGATTCCGGATTCAGCGCATCCCCGCCCAGACCGTATACGGTCTCTGTGGGGAATGCCACAAGCCCCCCGGATTTTATGATGGCTCCGGCTTCTGCAATCGTTTCCAGAGCCTCCTTTTTTTCCATTTCAGAAATTCTGATTACTTTCGTGTCCATATATATTGCCTTGTTCTATTTCGTGATACTGTTCTTATCATGTTACCAGTTCTTATTATGTTCCTGGTTCCTTCATAATAATTCTTATTACGCCAATTTATTCAGATATCTCAATATCCCTATATGTATGGCCCAGGCAATCCTTTCCTGATAAGCATCTTCCGATAAAGCCTGTGCTTCCTCCCAGTTGGAGAGAAATCCGCATTCCACGATAATCGTAGGCGTACTTGTTTTTTTCAGCAGATAATAGGAATCATTTTGTTTTGCTGCTCGGACTTTATCCGGTTTAAGCACCTGAATTATAGCTTCCTGCATGGTTTCCGCCATATCTTTTCCATAGAGACTGTTTTTGTAGTAAAAAACCTGAGCTCCTTTTACATCTTCTGTCTGATAAGAATTCTGATGGATACTGACTGCAATATCTGCTCCGGACGCATCAATCAGCTCTACCCGGTTCCTCATATCCGTCACTTTTTTATTTTTATCAGATTCTTCATACAGTCCTTTGTCCTCTTCACGGACCATAGTCACCTGTATGTCGCTTGCTTCCAGATATTTCTTAACTTTCATTGCGATCTGAAGGTTAATATCCTTTTCTTTTGCCTGGTTGATCCCGATTTTACCGGGGTCCATTCCACCATGTCCGGCATCCAGAACCACATGAGCCCTGGCCGGCATTTCCGGTGCCTGTTCTTTCTTCGTCCAGGAAACCCAGACTTCATCTGTACTGCTCGGAATATAAGTGGCTGCCTGTCTGGACAGGATCAACATTGCTCCCAAAAGAACAATTGCCATAATAATAGCAAGATATTTTTTATTTTTTTGCTGCATATCACCGTTTTTCTCATATTTGCCGCTTTCTTTAATCATATGAAAAAAGACCGGTGTTCATGCACCTAGGAATGAATATACTCTTCAATCAAATCCCAGACATCCGGTGTTTCAAGGCCCAGTTTCCACTCAGCCACACCGGCAAGATTATAATTTTTCATCACATCCAGTTTTACTTTTATGGAATCATAATCCTCTACCCAGATCTGACAGTATGTATCACCATTCTGAACTTCGCCATAATTCTGACAGACATCTTCCTGCCATTCCAGAGCGATCTGATTAGCATTCACAAAGTCCATGGCTCCTCTCATACCAACAGACTCACCGATGGTCTCGGTTCCTGTAGTTCTCCAGACTCTGGTATAGAACGGAATCGCATTGATCAGTTTCTCTGCAGGAACATACTGAAGCGTATCCGTGATACCATTTTCCACATAGTCGATGCTGGAAACAGATCCTGCCACGCCGCCGGTTCCCCAATGCTCATCATATCCCATGATGATCACATAATCTGCATAGGTTCCCTGTTCCTTACGATTGTACCAGATGGTTCCACCTGATGGTGGATAGTTGTCCACGGAAAGAACGATTCCTCTGGCCCTTGTCTGAATGGAAAGCTCCCGGATAAACTGGACAAAGTGTTTGCCCGCATCTTCCGACACACGCTCAAAATCAATGTTCAGTCCATCTATTCCGCACCGTTCCACTTCGGCAAGAAGGTTGTTAATTAATCTTGCCCTGTTTTCTGTGGATGAGAAAATCGCATAGTCGTCCACACTTTCCGTAAAATCATCTGCCAATGCCCATACTTCCAGGCCTTTGTCATGAGCCCTGCTCACATAGTCCGGAGAAGCATAGCTGACGATATCTCCCTGATCTCCGGTTAAATAGAACCAGGTCGGTGAAATGGTATTGAGTGCTTTGGTTCCCGCCAGAACATCCTCCAGCGTATCGTTTCCGGCAGGTGCACCGATCTGGTGCCATCCCAGATTAATCTTATGATCTCTGGTATTTCCGGCAAATTCTCTGTCCCCGTACTTGGAACTGTCATCTGCAAAAATAGGTGTCTCTGCCATAATATCATCTATTTTTTTATTTTCCACATAGCCAATGATCCCATCCTCTGTCTTCACTTTTGACCATGTTTCCATTTGCTCCAGAAGGATTACCCTGTCCCCTTCTGACACATCTGTCAGTATTTCACTCTTTATGCCGCCCTGATAACGAACCTGGGTATCTTTTTTGATTTTTGCAGTCTGTCTTCCCTCATATTCGGTATACACCTGAATACGATTAGGCTCCTCAAAGGTAGTGTAATCAAACACCATGAATAATCTTATAAAATCCACTGCAATGTACAGCGTATCTCCCTGATAGAATGCCGGAACATATCCACAGTCCACTTCTGCGGAAGTTCCGTCCTGAGCCACTTCAGAGTAACCATTTTGTCCGATATTACAGTGAATCATGCCATCCGGCAAAACATATCTGATATATTGTTCTGCTTCATTGACATATAATCTTGTATAAATAAAGTAATCACTTACCGTATCATATTCAAAATAAAAAACGCCATCTTTTACCAGCGCCTTGTCCTCAATCACCTGATCCTGCATAAGGATCGCCGCTTCATCTGAATCCAGTATGCCAAAATATTCGTTCAAATCTGCTCTCTCATCAGAATATGAGTATTTCTCTTTTAGTATTTTTCCAAAGCCAACGCCCACGATAACGAAAATCAGGGCGATTGCAATGAATACAGGTATTATTCTTTTCATTCCGGTACTCCTTTCAATCGCCCCTATTATACCAGACAATTATCTTATCGTCATTATATTTTCTTCTTTGTAAAATTATTTCAAAAAATTTTATAATCTGTTTAAATACAGAAAAATCTGTCATATATATCCATATGTATATGCGGAAACCTATTTTCATTTCTGCATATACTATATTTTAAGAAGGGCTTCTTTTCCTACAACCGATTTTTCAGTGTGAATCGTCTTTACTGGCACTCAAACAGCTTTTTACATTACACTTATACGGTCAAAGCGAATCTGTACCAACTCACCTACATCGTCCAGAATATAATCCGGCATGTATATCTCATTTTCATTCACCATGCACTCCATAATATTTGCCGGCGATGTCAGTTCGTCATTGATATACAATTCGACGCCTTTTCTAAAAACACTTTCAAGCCTGCATTTCATGGCTATGATTTCGTCGCGATTTTTAACCATATTTCCATCCTTTCTAACATGCATTCTTCCCCCAAAAGAAGTTCGTGATATATTTTATTTTTAAGGAATGCCATGCATTGTGAAATTTTGAGAAAATAATGACGATACTAAAAGTAAATTATCTGGCAGAGGTGTCCGGACTGTACAAATATTTCAAAGACTAGCTTAATTTGAAAAAAATAGAAATTTTGTTCAAGGTAATTTTTTCATAAAACTGAATTATTTCGTTAAAATTTTGTTTGGAAAAATTTTATTTCTGATAAGGCACATAAGCCTAAAAGACATCTCAAATACTAAGTTAAGATGCATTATTGAATTATAGAATTCAAGATCTCCCCGGTTAAGGGTTTTGGATATGTTTTATTATTCTGCCTCCTTCTCGTACCGATTATCCGGAGACACCTCTTGTACTATAGAGTATCAGAAGGCATCTTTCTTTTCAACAGAAAATGTGAAATTTTTTTAAACTGTTTTGTATGTCTATTGACTTGTACACGCTCAAAGTATAAAATTCGATTCAACCAGAACGGATAGAAAGGATGGTTATTCATTATGAAAATTGAAAAAGTAAATGATCACCAGATCCGTTGCACTCTAACCAGAGAGGATCTGGCAAACAGAGAACTAAAGATCAGTGAACTTGCATATGGCACTGACAAAGCTAAAGATTTATTCCGCGACATGATGCAGCAGGCCGCATACGAGTTTGGATTTGAAGCAGAGGATATTCCTCTTATGATAGAAGCTGTTCCGCTGAATTCGGAATGTATTGTTCTCATTGTTACCAAGGTAGAAGATCCGGAAGAACTGGATACCCGTTTTGCCCGTTTTTCACCATCCGTAAATGACGATGATTCCACAGACGAGTACCATAATAGTTACACAGATCCATCAGATGAAGTCATGGATCTCTTTGAACAGATACACAAACTGATTCCTACAGAGAAAACCACCGGCTCTTCTTCGGAAGATTCCAGGGCAAGGCAGTCGGATTCCGGTTCCAAAACAGCGGCTTCCCATTCCGGCCCATATCGTGTTTTCCGTTTTAAAAATCTGTCCCAGGTAACGGATCTCTCCCATGTTATGGGAAGTGCCCTTTCCTGTGATAACACACTCTATAAAGATGAAACGGCCGGACAGTATCTGCTTGTTATCAATCAGGCCGACTTATCCCAGGAGGCTTTTGGGCGGATCTGCAACACGATCTCTGAATATGGAGAAAGCATGAAGCAAAGCAGTGCCGGCAAGGCATACATGGATGAGCACTATGCTGTGATCGTAAGATCTCATGCCATCCAGACACTGGCCGAAATTTAATTCGGCTACGGATGTTTTGTCAAAACTTTCCATAATTGAAAAAATGTAATAAAAAGCGAAGATACCGGAAGGATTTCCTTAAATCCATACCAGCCATCTTCGCTTTTTTATTCCTATAAATGTGAGTCTCAAAAATTCTTTTAAATATGAGTTTCAAAAATTCTTTTGACCCATATATCTTAATTATAACTCTTCGATTGCTTTCATGAGAGCATCAATGTCCATTCCATGAACCATGGCTGCTTCTTCCAGAGATTCGCCCTGTGCAGATGGACAACCAACACAATGCATACCTGCATTCATTAAAACAGGTGCTACATTTGGATTCGCTCTTAAAATTTCACCAATCGTCATATCTTTGGTTACACCAGTCATTTTTTGTTACCTCCTGTCTTCTAAAATCAAGATACAGTATAATACTTTCTCCTTTTTCTGGCAAGCTATACCTTATCTTGCCATTTCCATTCATGCTCCATGTTTTTCCATTTTGTTTTTCTCGAAAAATCCAGTAAATACGCACCTTTTTGTATAGAAAAAAGTACATGGACTTCCTTGACTTGTCTATGCGTTTTACACTATAATGACACTACAAGAACATGCTTTATTTTTTAAGCTATATAATAATAATAATTTTTTAGGAGGCATTACAAAATGAGACCAGAATGGACAGATTTTGTAGGCGGCAAATGGGATCACGAAATCAACGTTCGTGACTTCATTCAGAAAAACTATACTCCATATGATGGAGATGAGTCTTTCTTAGCAGGTCCTACACAGAACACAAAAGACTTATGGGCACAGGTATTAGAGCTTTCCAAAAAAGAACGTGAAGCAGGCGGCGTTCTTGATATGGATACAAAAGTTATCTCTACTATCACATCTCACGGCCCAGGATATCTTGACAAGAGCAAAGAAACTATCGTTGGTTTCCAGACAGACAAACCTTTCAAGAGATCCCTTCAGCCTTATGGTGGTATCCGTATGGCAGAAAAAGCTTGTGCAGATAACGGTTACGAAGTAGATCCGGAAATTTCCGAATTCTTCTCTGTACACAGAAAAACACACAACGCTGGTTGTTTTGATGCTTACAACGCTGAGATGAGAGCTTGCCGTTCTTCTCACGTTATCACAGGTCTTCCGGATGCTTACGGTCGTGGACGTATCATCGGTGACTACAGACGTGTTGCTCTGTATGGTATCGATAGACTGATCGAAGACAAACAGGAACAGAAAGATTCCACAGGACGTGTTATGACAGATGATGTTATCCGTCTTCGTGAAGAAATCTCTGAACAGATCGTAGCTCTGAAATTAATGAAAGAAATGGCTGCTTCTTATGGCTGTGACATTTCCAGACCTGCTACAAACGTACAGGAAGCTATTCAGGCTACATATTTTGGTTATCTTGCAGCAGTTAAGGAACAGAATGGTGCAGCTATGTCCCTTGGACGTACATCCACATTCCTTGACATCTATGCAGAAAGAGACTTAAAGAACGGTACATTTACAGAAGAACAGATTCAGGAATTTGTTGATCACTTCATCATGAAACTGCGTCTTGTTAAATTTGCTCGTACACCGGAATACAACCAGATCTTCGCTGGTGACCCTGTATGGGTAACAGAATCCCTTGGTGGTGTTGGTATCGACGGACGTCACATGGTTACAAAGATGAGCTTCCGTTACTTACACACACTGGAGAACCTTGGTGCATCTCCAGAACCAAACTTAACAGTACTTTGGTCTACAAGACTTCCAGAAGCTTGGAAGAAATACTGTGCTAAGATGTCCATCACAACATCTTCTATCCAGTACGAAAACGATGACCTTATGAGAGTAACTCATGGTGATGACTACGGTATCGCTTGTTGTGTATCCTCCATGGTTATTGGTAAACAGATGCAGTTCTTCGGAGCTCGTGCAAACCTTGCTAAATGTCTGTTATACGCATTAAACGGTGGTGTTGATGAAGTTTCCCACAAACAGGTTGGCCCTAAGTATCGTCCGGTTGAAGGCGACATCCTTGACTACGATGATGTAATGGCTAAATACACAGATATGATGGAATGGTTAGCAGATGTATATGTAAATACTCTGAATATCATCCACTATATGCATGATAAATACTGCTATGAAAGAGCTCAGATGGCTTTACATGACAGAGACGTTCTCAGATACTTCGCAACAGGTTTTGCAGGACTTTCTGTAGTAGCTGACTCTTTATCTGCTATCAAATATGCTCAGGTTAAAGCAATCCGTGATGAAGAAGGTATCATCGTTGACTTCGAAACAACCGGTGACTTCCCGAAATACGGTAATGATGATGACCGTGTAGATACCATCGCAAGAGATCTGGTTAAGAAATTTATGATTATGCTTAGAAGACATCATACTTACAGAGACAGCTTCCCAACTATGTCTGTACTTACTATTACTTCTAACGTAACATATGGTAAAGCTACAGGTAATACTCCTGACGGACGTAAGAAAGGCCAGCCATTTGCTCCAGGTGCTAACCCAATGCATGGTCGTGACAGCCACGGTGCAGTAGCTTCCTTATCTTCTGTAGCTAAACTTCCATTCCAGTATTCACAGGATGGTATTTCCAATACCTTCTCTATCATTCCTGGTGCTCTGGGTAAAGAAGATCAGGTATTTGCTGGTGATATCGAAGTAGATTTAAGCAAATAATAGAGGTTTAAAAAATGGATCAAAAGCAAATGATCGATGACCTTGTAAAAATGCTCGACTCTGGCATGGCTGACGGTGTCGGCCATGTTAATGTCGATGTGGATGAAACTTTAGAAGGTTCAAAAAGCGTGGAAACCATGGGTTGTACAGACTGCAACAAAAATGCAATGGCATGCAGTGTTCCAACCCTTCATGATGGTGTACACGAACTTGATTAGTTTTACTTGAATTTTATTACATGAAAGGAGACGTTTATTATGGCAGCAAATTCAGCACAGGTAGATAACCTGGTATCCTTATTAGATGGTTA
>JBJENT010000049.1:0-4188 GCA_051880335.1 Lachnospiraceae bacterium | reverse complement strand
GAACAGTGCATGAATACCCTTTTTGCCCTCACCTGACAAATATTTTTCCAGACACTTCAAAGTGTAATCATGATTATAAAGTCCTGTCATCTGATCACAATGAGCTGTTTTTTCCAGCTTGATCTTTTCCCGGGTCTGTTTGTCCACATCACGCAGATAACCAAGCAGCATCAGATCTCCTGTTTCCGGGCGCTTTCTTAAATGCATTTCCATACTGAGCCACTGTGATTTTCCGGAATCCTGCCACTCCTGTAAAAAGGTATGCTGCAGATACCGGGTTCCATTCTGATAAAGCTCGTTGAAACGTTCCTCATTCAGTCCAAGCAGGAATTCTCTGGTCTCCTCGTCACTTCCAAAGGCCTCCAGAGCTTTCGCTGCAAAATTCTCATAATTCAGATCCTTACAGATTGTTTCATGACCTTTTACATTGATCTGAATCTTTTCCAGCTTATGACTTGTGAGATTGATCATGGATACACCAAGCACATCCGACAACTGGGTTTTATTGAAATCCATCTCAATAAAATAAGACTGGCGCATCTCCTGCATAGCAGAAACATCCTGTAAAATACCAATGGCACGATAAGGATTCCCATCTGCATCATATGTATTGCTGCATTTAACCAGAATATGTTTGTATTTTTTCTCTCCTTCTCCTCGAAGCCGGAATACGCCTTCCACATAAGCCACGCCATTTTTCAGCTTTTTACATAGAACCTGAAACTTATTGACATCTTTGGAATGAATCATCTTCTTTTCAATCAAATCCTCGGGTATTCTCAGACGTTCTTTCCCTGCATACAAAGGCATGACATCTCCCTGTCTGTAGGCATATCCACTTTTGATATCTAAAATCCATGCACTTAAATTCGCAGTTTTCAGCACAACGGATGCATATTTCTCCTGGAATTTTGCTTCCTCTTCTGATCTGGAAAGTGCTTCTTCCGCTCTTTTTCTTGCAGTAATATCGTTGATGATCGCAGTCAGCACATGCTTTTTACCCACACTTTCCACATACTGCAGTTTTATTCTCAGCCACAGACTTTCTCCATCCATTTCAACCGGGAATTCGCACTGGGTATTTCCTTTGGTCAGGATTGCATTTTTTGTCTGATCATACAGTTCCCTTCTATTCTCCTCATCAGGAATACAGCCAATCACATAGCTACATAAATCTCCCTGATGTTTCTGACCAAATCTACGGATAAAAGAAGAATTCACACGAAGAGACCGATACCCAATCCCACTGACCTCAATCACCGCTGAGGGTTCGGCAATATTATCAAATAACTTTTCAACCAGAACATCTGATGTCCAGATTTCCGTCATTAATTTCTGTCCTTCCGATGTTTCCGGCATATCCGCTGTCCGGACACGTCCTTCCAGAAGTGCAATGTAATCTGCTTCCGGCATCGGTTTGGCAAAATAGAATCCCTGAACATAATCGCAGTCTGCTTCCCGTAAAAAGCTGATCTGTATCGCTGTTTCCACACCCTCCACAATAACCGGAATGTTCAGCCATCCTGCCATTCGGATAACCGCTGCAAGAATTCTTCCGCCTTTTTCTTCATCCGGATTTTTCGGCAGGAAATGCATGTCAATTTTCAGCACATCCACCGGAAGATCTTTCAGCATATTCAAAGAAGAATAGCCACTGCCGAAATCATCCATAAAAATCAGGAATCCATAAGCATGAAGCCGATCCATAATGGAACGGATTATTTCTGTATTCTCAAAAAATGCACTTTCTGTAAATTCCAGATTGAATAATTTCGGAGAAATTCTGTATTTCTGTGTCAGTTCATATATATTCTCCACAAAATTGGGATTATATATATTTGCCAGTGAAACATTGACTGATATAGGCATTACCGGAAGGTCATGGTCCATACAGTACCGAATAAATCTGCATACCTCTTCCCATACATAATAATCCAGTCTACAGATAAATCCATTCTTCTCAAATACCGGAATAAACTGTCCCGGCATAATAGTCCCCTTCTGCGGATGTTTCCATCGAACCAGAGCTTCTGCACCACAGGAAAGTCCTGTCTGAAGGGAGACTTTTGGCTGATAGTACACCTGAAACTCTCTCTCTTTCAGTGCGATGTCCATGTCATTTAAGATCAGCTGCTCATCCATGATCTGGGTATTGAGCACATCATTGTACATGCCTATGAACTGATCATATTTTCCTTTTACACCCTTGGATGCAAGAACCGCTCTGTCATGCATAAGTTCCACATCCAGATATGGATTATCAATTTTATATACACCAAAAGAAGGTTTGATCGTATATTCTATATTATAATTTCTAAGTTCTGCCACCGTTTTTGTCACGATGCTCTGAATCAGTTCTTCATCATATTCGAAACACATGCTGAAAGAATCAGCCACATAGCGGGCATAACAGGATATGGGCAATGGCACCATAAGGGAGCTGACCAGATTACCAATAAACTGTATCAGTTCGTCTCCTTTTTTTACACCGAAAAAGGAGTTATATGTTTTAAATCCATCGATATCCAGCGTCACAAAAGCGAACTGCTTATCCAGATGTTTTCTTAACATAAGAGCAGCTTCTTTTTCAAATCTTTCCTTTTTAAACAGACCAGTCAGTACATCATTTTCATAAAATGCAAACCAGGTCCTTTTCACTGCATTGGATACACGATAATCCAGAATGTTAACATCAAAAGGAACCTGTACAAAATCAGATGCTCCCAATTCCAGACAGGCTTTTTCATATCGTTGCGGATTTTCCGATGTGGTTACAATCACTGGGATATCATAAAAATTTGCATTGGAATGATATTCTCTGAGGAAATCAATACCTGACATAACCGGCATATTCAGATCCAGAATAATCGCTGCAATCTGGGGCACATTTTCTTTCAACAGCTCTAATCCTTTTTGCCCATTTTCAGCCTCTATCACCTGATACCTGCTGGAAAAAGTATATTTAACAATTTCTCTGTTAATTGTGGAATCGTCAATGACAAGTATTGTATTTCTGCTAATTGCCTTGTCCATAAAGCCTCTTTTCTACTGATCTTCCTTGTCCTTCAGCAAGACACTATTATTGTTCACTTCGAGTCCGATGATTCTTCTGAGGAAACTGGAAATGCGACTATATCCATAGGATTTCAGTTCAAAGTTTGGATGGCGTTTTCCGATTTCATCGTTAATGATCGATAAATTATCAATCGAGCCTCCATTACTCCGGATCATTTCCTTTATTTCGTCTTCAAGTTCTTTTTTTGAAACCTGATCCTGTTTTTTCAGACAGGTTTTATTTCCTTCCCGTACCACACGGAACTGTGGCATTTCTTCTTTTAAAAAGACACTTAATTTTGCATAACCGTAATTACGCACATCAAAATCGGTATATTTCTCACTGATACGCTGGCCCACATAACCAAGATCCAGGGACCTGCTCCCTTCCTCTGTAAACAGTGCTGCAACCGCCTTTTTCACCATCTCGATACTGGTCACATTTTCCAGTTCATTATGATCCACTTCCTGGCTTTTATCGTCAATCAGATTTAAATAGATGAATTTATTACAGGATCTGGTAAGGGCGGCAGGGGCTTTGGATTCTCCCATGCCAAGCACATATTTCTTTTCTTCTCTAAGCCGCATGGCAAGTCTGGTAAAATCACTATCACTGGTCACCAGACAAAAGCCATCCACTTTGTCTTTATATAACAGGTCCATTGCATCTATGACCATTGCCATATCTGTTGCATTTTTCCCGGAAGTATAGGAGAACTGCTGTATCGGGATAATAGAATATTCCAAAAGAACATTTTCTGTCCACCCGTTTCCTTTGTTGGACCAGTTTCCATATATTCTTCTACAGGATGCAAAACCGTATTTTTCCAACTCGTCAAAAATAGATGCTGCATATTTTGAGCTGATATTATCTGAATCAATGAGAACAGCAAATTCCAGCTTGTTTTGTATCAAATCTTCCATGAATCCCTCCGATAAACCGGCAGTTTTACTTTTTTACTTTTGCCTGATTTTTATGCCATTATATTATACTACACAATTCCCCAGAAAGTACAGATGATTCCCTTCATAACCTTCTATTTTTCCGGGTTTATTTCGTTCAAGCCAGGGGCTGTACTGTGATATTGTCAATATTACTTTACACTTTTTTCTCAAGGATGTTCGATCTATGCT
>JBJENT010000048.1:0-21514 GCA_051880335.1 Lachnospiraceae bacterium | reverse complement strand
AGATCCTTTCCTTTTCCACCCTGTGCACCATATCCCGGCACCAGAATAAAGGATTTCGGCATCACTTTACGAAGCACCTTGCCCATCTCCGGATAGGTAGCTCCTACCACTGCGCCGATGTAGCTGTAGGAATCGCCCATCAGCTCTTCGCCCCACTGAGCTACTTTTTCACCAACCCACTCATACAAAGGTCTGCCATCTATGATACGGTCCTGAAATTCGCCACTGCTTGGATTGGAAGTCTTTACCAAAATGAAAAGACCTTTTTTCTCTTCCTGACAAATCTTGATAAATGGTTTTATCCCATCCGAACCCAGGTAAGGATTAACCGTTGCAAAGTCTTCATCAAAGGGTGCATATGTCTTTCCGCCTACTGTGACCTTCCCCAGATGGCCAACTGCATAGGCCTCTGAAGTAGAACCGATGTCACCACGTTTGATATCGCCGATCACCACCAGATCTTTGGATTTGCAGTATGCAACAGTCTTCTGGAAGGCTTTCAGTCCTTCGATGCCAAACTGTTCATACATGGCGATCTGCGGTTTTACAGCCGGAATCAGATCATAAACATGATCCACGATCTCTTTGTTGTATTGCCACACAGCTTCTGCCGCACCTTCCAGAGTTTCTCCGTATTCTGCATATGCTTTTTTCAAAATATGCTCCGGAATGTAAGACAGCATGGGGTCTAATCCCACCACAATAGGTGCCTGTGTCTTTTTAATCTTGTCTACCAGTTTATTGATCATTTTTCATCCTCCGAGTTTTTATTATTCTGCCTTTTAACGAGTCTTCAAAAATTCATATTCCCTTGCCGCTTCTTCATCATCCGGGTAATTTCGCTTGTAAATAGCCATCAGTGACGCTGCCTTGTCAAAATCTCCCTGATATTCATAGATGACAATCTGGTTAAAATACAGAACCTGCTGAATACTTTTATCCTCCAGCGCCAGACCGGCCTCTATTGCTGCAAGTGCCGCATCATAATCCTCCAGCTGCATATTGCAAAGTGCCAGCTGATTATAGATCAGCGCGGATTCTCCCTGTTCTTTTATGTAAGAATTATAGACACTGGCGGCATAATTGTATTCCCCCAGGGCTTCCCAGGTTTTTCCCAGATAATAGGCTGCCTGAGCATCCCCGGCATCCCTGGCCTGCTCCAGATAATTACGTGCCACCTCAAAGTCTTCCATGTAGAAATAAATCCGGCCTTTATCAAAATTGCTGATAGTCTTTGGCGCATTGTCAATGGCCTGCTGCAGATAGCCATGGCCGATTTCTCGATAACCAAACTTGTCCAGCACCTGGAAAATAGCGACCAGCTGATCGTAGTTCTCCGGGTCCAGTTCCAATGCCCTGTCAAAATCCAGCTTGGCTTCTTCATAATTCCCAAGCTCCAACAGGATGCTGCCACGCATATAATAGGCATCTTTTTCCTTGGGTTTCAAATCCAGTATCGCATCATATATTTCTTTTGCCTTCTGCAGCTCTCCATTTTTATAATGTGCAACTGCAAGATAATAATTTACATCATAATCCAGTTCATTGGGAATACTGCTGCTGACTGCAAAGCAGTTTCCAAAGGATTCGATTGCCTTGTCATACTGGGTAAGTCCCATATAGGCAATTCCCTGGCCTCTGTAGACCTCTCTGGTATCCTCACCGGAAACAAGTGCCTGTTCAAAACACGCCAGCGCACCTTCATAATCCAATTCCTCGATCAGGGCCATCCCCTGCGCTATATTCTCATTTTTTCCTTTGCTCCCGCAGCCTGTGCATCCAACCAGCACCAGCAGCAGCAATACCGGAAGTAATTTCATCCACTTCTTTTTCATATTGTATCTCGTTTATTGTAGCTTTATGAATTTTTATACCATAACAATAGTAACACAAAGCCCCTGATTTTCCAATGTCTTTCTTTTGTCTTTTCCAAACAAGAAAGCTCCCACCGAAGTGGGAGCCCCTTGATAAATCACCAATTTACCTGATTTCCAGAACCTTATAATCCTGATCCTCTACTGCTTTTTTCAGCACATCGTCACCAATCTCTCCGGAAAGAGTAACTACTGCAGTTCCGTTTTCATGGCTGACTACTGCTTCTGTCACCTGCTCCAGCTCTTCCAGCACCTTTTTCACTCTTGCCTCACAGTGTCCGCACATCATACCTTCGATTTTCATTGTTTTTGTCATGTTCTGATCCTCCATTTTCTTTTTTTCTATTCTTTCTTTTTCAATTTCTATTTCTTCTTTTCTAATTTCTGTTTTTGCATTTTCTTCATCTGCTTTTCCTATTTCTTCTTCTGTTTTTCCTGCTTCTTCATTTATTTTTTTCCTATCTTTACTTCCGTGCACCCTTTTCTTATCGCGGCTTGCATCATGGATTTTTAAAAGATTCAGCCTCAATGCATTGCTGACAACACAAAAGCTGGACAAACTCATAGCTGCTGCTCCGAACATCGGATTTAAAGTAATCCCCAATGGAACCAGCACACCCATTGCAAGAGGAATTCCGATGGAATTATAGAAAAATGCCCAGAAGAGATTTTCCTTGATGTTTTTCAGAGTGGACCTGCTCAGTCTGATTGCTGCAGGAACATCCATAAGGCTGCTCTTCATCAAAACAACCTGCGCTGCATCGATGGCCACATCCGTACCTGCACCAATGGCAATCCCGATATCGGCTCTGGTAAGTGCCGGTGCGTCATTGATTCCATCTCCGACCATAGCCACTTTTCCCTGTTCCATAAGGGATTTGATCACCTGCTCTTTTCCCTCCGGAAGAACACCTGCGATCACTTCATCCACGCCTGCTCTTTCTCCGATTGCTTTTGCAGTCCGTTCATTATCTCCTGTGAGCATCACCACACGAATGCCCATATTTTTCAGTTCATTGATGGCCTGTGGACTGTCTTCCTTCATCGAATCTGCCACTGCAATGATTCCCAAAACACGATGTCCGTATGCAAACAAAAGTGGTGTCTTTCCTTCCTGCGCCAGCTCCTCTGCTTTTTTCCGCATATTTTCCGGTATATCTGTTTCCCCACTTACATATTTTACGCTGCCTCCCAGGAGCTGCTTTTCCTGCCAAAGTGCTGTCAGTCCGTTTCCGGGTAACACCTTAAAATCCTGTACTTCCGGCAAAACCACCTTTTCTTCTTCCGCTTTCTGTACGATTGCTTTGGCAAGGGGATGCTCGCTTTTTTTCTCCAGTGCATAGGCCAGTCTCAAAAGTTCTTCCCCGGAGCTGTCTTTTGCCGGAATCAAATCCGTCACTTTTGTCTCACCGGTGGTAATGGTTCCTGTTTTGTCCAGTACCACGATATCGGTTTTTCCCGTTTCTTCCAGTGATACCGCGGTCTTAAACAGGATACCGTGCTTTGCTCCCACTCCATTTCCGACCATGATCGCTACCGGCGTAGCCAGACCAAGGGCACAAGGACAACTGATTACCAGAACCGATATACCGCGTGCAAGAGCATATCCCACGCCTGCCCCCAGTATAAGCCATACGATTGTGGTCGAGACAGCCAGTGTTATAACAATCGGAACGAATACACCGGACACTTTATCTGCAATTTTCGCAATGGGAGCTTTGGTCGCTGCTGCGTCGCTGACCATTTTAATGATCTGCGATAAGGTAGTATCTTCTCCTACCCGGGTTGCCCTGCAGCGGATAAAACCGGACTGGTTTACCGTAGCCGCAGACACATGATCACCGACTGCTTTATCTACCGGGATGCTTTCGCCCGTCAATGCCGATTCATTTATTGCACTGCTGCCCTCTAATATGACACCATCCACCGGCACATTTTCTCCCGGCTTTACCACAAAAACATCTCCGATTTCCACCTGCTCAACCGGCACCGTGATTTCCTGATCGTCCCGGATAACCGTTGCTGTTTTCGGCGCCAGTTTCATTAAATTTTTTAAAGCATCTGTGGTTTTTCCTTTGGATCTGGCCTCCAGCATCTTGCCCACAGTGATCAGGGTCAGGATCATGGCTGCTGATTCAAAATAGAATTCCATCATGTAATGCATAACCGCTTCGACGTCACCATAAAGCTGTGCCTCCGTCATGGCAAACAGTGCATAAGTACTGTACCCAAATGCGGCTGTCGCACCAAGTGCCACCAGGGTATCCATATTGGGGGCTCTATGAAACAGACTTTTAAATCCACTGATAAAAAATTTCTGGTTAATCACCATCACCGCAATGGTAAGCAACATCTGCAAAAGCCCCATTGCCACATGGTTATCCTGCATGCGCGTAGGAATCGGCCATCCCCACATCATATGTCCCATGGAAAAATACATTAAAACGATTAAAAATCCCAGGGAATAAATCAGTCTTTTCTTCAGTTTTTGGGTTTCCTGATCCGGAATAGGGGGCTGGCTTCCTGCCTTTGTTGTTGCCTGACTTCCTGCTATTCCTGAACTGCTTTTTAATGCTGCACCATAGCCGGCATCCACCACTGCCTTAATCACCGCCTTGGGTTCAGCTGTTCCTTCTACTCCCATAGAATTTGTCAAAAGACTTACACTGCAGCTTTCCACGCCATCTATTTTGGACACTGCTTTTTCCACTCTGGCCACGCACGCCGCGCAACTCATTCCGGTTACTGTATATTGTTCCATCTGTGTATTACCATCCTCCGATATTAATTCATTTGCTTTATATCATCTATTCTTATATCTTCTGTTTTATCTATTCCTTTATCTGTTCTTGTTTCACTACTTCAACTTAATCTGCTCCTATTTCATCAGCTTCTGAATCGTATTCACAAGATCGTCTACCGTTTCTTCTCTGCCTTCTTTTATGTCCCGGGTCACGCAGGTTTTGATATGTTCCGTTAGCAAAACTTTATTAAAACTGTTCAGTGCAGCATTCACAGCTGCTACCTGCATGATAATATCTGTACAATATGCATCTTTCTCAATCATCCCCTTGATTCCCCGGACCTGTCCTTCTATTCGATTGAGACGATTGATCAGATCTTTATGTTCTTTTTCTGTTCTCATTTTCATTTTTTCCATTTTTATCACGCCTATCCTTTATTCGGTTATGTTGCACTTTTTTGTATGTATTTGGTATATATCCGGTTATCTTATATTTTCTGTTCCTGTACAAGAATTATATACCCCCATGGGGTATATGTCAAATCAATACTTGATGGGTTGGAAACGGTAGGCCTAACAAGCTAAGACTCAGCCTTTAGGGCCTATAAAATGCTTGTTGGGATGGCAAACTGTAGGCCCAGCAAGCTAAGGCAAGTTGAGAAAGCCGCAGAACTGTGCTATGATAAGAGACGCAGTTTACAATACAAACAAAATTTGTAAATGCAACACAATTTTCAAGACAACACATAATGATACTTTTGAAAATATTGCGATACATTTGAAAATATTACGATACATTTGAAAAAGTGAAAAGATAATTTTCACAGAGGCACACAGATAAGTACATGGAAAAGGAAATCAGACAAAAGCTGGAACGCTTCATAACCGGAAATGAATATATTCAAAATCTTGGCCTGCATTTTTCCCTCATAGAGGAAGGTCATGCTATTGCACAAATTCCATATCGACATGATTTATGCAATCCCTATGGCTCGCTTCATGGCGGAGTTTTGTACTCACTGGCTGATATTGTTTCAGGAGTTGCCGCCTGCACCTATGGACATTATGCCACAACCACTCAGGGAAACATGAATTATCTTCTCCCAGCTTTCCATACCGAATATGTACAATGTGAAGCCCGGGTCGTTCGCCAGGGAAAGCATATCGCTGTCTATCAGGTGGAAATTTGTGATGACAAACAGCAGGTTCTTCAGACAGGCTCTTTTCAGTTTTACCTTATGGAAAAGAATTTGACACAGTAAGAATTTATCATTTGTTAGAGCAAAAGAAAATAAGACAAAAACAACCCCTCTCGTCAGACATACATTTTGTCTAACAAAAGGGGTTTTTCTATTAATGTCTAACAAAAGGGGGCTATTATTTCCTAACCCAAAAGAGACTCTTTCAAAATCTACCACAACTCAGCCAAATCATAAATCAGCTTCTCTGATTTCTCCCAGCCCAGGCAAGGATCCGTAATGGATTTACCATAGCAATGTTCGCCCACCTTCTGGCATCCATCCTCAATATAGCTTTCAATCATCAGTCCCTTCACCAGTTTTCTGATATCATCAGAGACTTTGCAGCTATGTAAAACATCCTTGCTGATACGGATCTGTTCTTCAAATTTCTTTCCGGAATTGGAGTGGTTCGTATCAATGATCACTGCAGGATTGGCCAAATCTCTTTCTGCATACAACTCAAATACATTCTGCAGATCTTCGTAATGATAGTTTGGCATATTTCTGCCGAATTTATCTACATATCCCCTTAAAATCGCATGAGTATAGGGATTTCCTTTGGTCTGTACTTCCCAGCCTCTGTAAAGGAAGGTGTGGCCACTCTGCCCGGCAATAATGGAATTCATCATAACCGTCAAATCCCCGCCTGTGGGATTCTTCATACCGGTCGGAAGTCCCAGTCCGCTTGCTGTCAGACGATGCTGCTGGTTTTCCACCGAACGTGCACCCACTGCAACGTAGGATAACAAATCAGATAAATATCTGTGGTTTTCCGGATAAAGCATTTCATCGGCGCAGGTAAATCCGGTTTCTTCAATGGCTCTGGTGTGCATCTGTCTGATAGCGATGATACCTTTCAGCATATCCGTTTTCTCCTCCGGATTCGGCTGATGAAGCATTCCTTTATAACCGGCACCTGTGGTACGCGGTTTATTGGTATAGATACGCGGTATAATATAAACTTTATCGATTACTTTATCCTGCACTTTACGCAGTCTGGAAATATAATCCAGCACCGCATCTTCATTATCAGCAGAACAAGGGCCGATGATCAAAAGCAGCCTGTTGTCATTACCGGCAAAAATATTTTTGATGGTCTGATCCCGTTCCTCTTTGATTTTCTTTACCTTATCGCTTAACGGAAACTGTTCCTTTACCTCTCTCGGTATCGGCAGTTTTCTCAAAAATTCCATTTCCATTTTTTCATTCCTCCAAAGCAAGCCCAAATAATACTCCAAAGCAAGCTCAAACACTATGATTCTAGCGCACTTTTTTAATATCTGCAAATAAAATATGTAAAATAATTTATAATTTATCTGCACAAAGAAAAAATGAACTCAGCATTTTTCTCCATAGCATCATAAGCAGTCTTGAGCGGTGACATCTGGAACACATGCCACATACCTTTGTAAATATCTATTTTTACATTGACTCCGGCCTTATTCATCTTTTTATACAAAAGAACAGAATCACTGCGCAGGATTTCCTGATCACCCACCTGGATATATGTGGGCGGAAAATCTTCAAAGTCACCATACAGCGGAGAAACAAATGGATCTGCCCACGTTTCCTGTGTATTCTGAGCGCCCAGATAATTCTCTTTCATGGCATCCAGATAACCTGCGTTCAATACCGGATCCACGTCTTTTTTAGAAAGATATGATTTTCCGGAGCCTGCCAGATCCGTCCATGGAGACATCAGTAAAAGGCCTTTGGGCAAAAGACGAGCCTGCTCTTTCAGTTTCAAAGTCAGGGCCAGGGCCAGATTTCCTCCCGCAGAATCCCCTGCAACCAGAACATCTCTTGCGCCATAACCATATTGCATCAGATGATTCCATGCTTTTAGTGCATCCTCCAGTGCTGCCGGATAGGGATGTTCCGGTGCCAGCCTGTAATCGAAAGAAAGTACATCCATGGATGTGGATGCTGCCAGCTTTGTTGTCAGCGTTCTGGCATACAAGCTGCTTCCGGTGGAATATCCGCCGCCATGGCAGTACAAAATCACATACTTTTTCATATGGGCACGGTTCACACAGACCCATTCCCCATGCATGCCATCGATATCCACATCGGATATCAGCATATCCTTGGAGGATGCAAAAAGCGGTCCCATCTGGTCCTGGGAATGTCTGTGCTTCTCTAAATCCGTATTTTCAATAAAGCCATGTGCCATTTTTATAAGTTGCATCAGCCCCTGATGCGATTTTTCAGATGCCATAGGAATCTCCTTACTTTTTTCAAATGTCTGCCCGATTCTCTATCGGATAAGTTGGGTTCTCTGTTCCTAGTATGTCTTATTTTCCAATTTCTTTCAACCATTTTACTTGCATAACTGCTCATGAATGCATAAACTGATTGTATGAAGAAAAAAGAAAATGCAAAAATCAAAACTTCAAATGAAACCGATCGAAGAACCTGGTACCGGCTGGATCTGTCCGCCATCGTTTACCCCACACTGCAAAGGAAAGATTTTTCTTCTCTTTACAGACTGTCTGCCCTGATGAAAGAGCCGGTGGACCCGCAGCTTCTGCAGCAGGCCCTGGATATGATCCTTCCCCGGTTTCCCACCTATAAAGCAGCGATTCGGAAAGGCTTGTTCTGGCGGTATTTAGAGCCCAACAACCGGCCGGGTCCTTTTGTCATGCCGGATATCAAGAATCCCTGTATGCCAATTCCCTTTAAATCTAATAACCGCTACCTGATTCGTGTATACTATCACGGAAACCGGATTGCTTTGGAGGCCCATCATTCTCTCGGTGATGGAACCGGCGGTATGTGTGTGCTACAGACACTTCTTGCACAGTACTTACGTCTGCAGGGCCATTCCATCGGCACCGGCGGTTTTGTTTTGGATATCAACGAAAAGCCGGACCCGGAGGAATTAGAAGATGCCTATATGCGTTATTCCAACGCCATGACCCGTCCACCCAGAATGGCGGAAAAGGCCTATCGCGTCCGGGGAACCAAAGAGCCTTTTTATACCCTGAATATCATCGATGGCATTATGTCCGTTTCCCAGGTAATGAAAATAGCCAAAGAAAAATATCATGTGACCATCACGGAATATTTAAATTCTGTCCTGTTATATGCTTTGCTGCAAAAACAGGCTACCGACCGGCATTCCAAACTGCGTCCGGTCAAAATTGCCATGCCCATCAATCTGCGCAGATTTTTCCCTTCCAAAACCCTGCGCAATTTCATTACGATGATCTATCCTTCCATCGATCCAAGGCTTGGCGACTATACCTTTGAAGAAATCACAAAGCATGTTCATAATTACATGCAGTTCTATATCAATGAGAAATACCTGCGCGGAGATATCACTACTAATGCTGCAACCCAGCGCAATCCCTTCATCCGCGTGGTTCCTCTGTTTATAAAAGACCTTGTTGTCAGGACTTTTTATGCCAAGGTGCAGGACAAAAACTCCTCCGCAGGTCTTACCAATATGGGGGCACTGCAGGTTCCTGATGATATGAAACCCTATCTGGAACGTTTCGACATCTATATGGGACAGCCCTTTTCCAACCGGACCAACTGTGCCATCATCAGCTTTGAGGATATTTTAACCATAAATTTTGCAAGCAGCATCAAAGAAGCTGATGTAGAACAGTATTTTTTCTGCAAATTGATTCAGGACGGAATCCCGGTCAAAATCGAGAGTAACCGTTCATAAGGAGGTTTTTATGTCATACTGTGTTCACTGCGGTGTGGAACTGGACGCATCCCTGAAACGCTGTCCATTATGCAACACCCCTGTTCTGGACCCTCATAATATTCCCACGGAAGAAGCAGTCTCTCCATACCCTTCCCGAAAAGGGAAAGTGGATGAGCCGGTCCGTCGAAAAGATGTTGCCATTATATACACTATTTTCCTGATTACGGTATCCGTTACCTGTGGGCTTTTGAACCTGTTTGTCTTTTCCAAAGCTCCCTGGTCACTGATCGTACTTGGAATCTGCCTGCTCCTTTGGGTCTTTTCCATACCTTTTATCATATACCACAAAATATCACCCTATCTGGCCATCATACTGGATGGCGGCGTGGTGATCCTGTTTTTATATATGCTGGCCATACTGATTGGGCGTTTCGACTGGTTCTATTCCCTGGCTCTGCCCATCCCACTGCTTTTCACATTTCTGTGGGTATGCACGATGCTGCTGCATCAAAAGGTAAGCCACAGTTTTTCCGCCCTTGGTCTTTATATTCTTTCCGATATTTCGATTTTCTGTATCGGTATCGAATTGTTGTGCCGGCACTATGCAGAAAAGCCCTATCGCATCACCTGGTCTGCTGTGGTACTCACGGTATGTGCTATACTGAGCATTCTTATTATTTCTTTGTTCTTTATCCCCAGACTTCGGGAAGCCGCCAGAAGGCGTCTGCATTTCTAGGTAAAACAAAGGCATGTCAGGCTGAAGAAAATCCTCTTCGGCTTAACATGCCTCTTTTCATAAAACTTTCTTCGGCTTAACATGCCTTTTTTCATTCAAGTACAGGCGCCTTTGTCACAATCTCTACATAATCTCCCTTTTCATGAGAAACTGAAAAAATAAGGTGTAACCCATCGTCTGTTTCAAAAGAATATCCCGGTGGAACCGAAATACTGCTTAATCCTTTTCCGATATCAAATTGTTCCAGAGATTCCTGTAAATCAGGATAATCTTCTTCCAGTATCTTCCGGAAAGAGTCTTTGTCCATGGAATCTTTGTCCATTTCATCACTTAAAATCGTATAATCACCTTCTGTGATCCGGTTCACGATCTGCGCCACATCCATCACTTCATTTAACTGTATGAGACTTCCTGTTTCCAGGTCAAAATGAAGGGTTAAAATCTTTTTGGTTTCATAATCCGTCTGCTCGCTACAGGTTGTCCCGCGAAAAACAATGTAAATATCACAGTCCTTTTCGTACAGTTCATAATCTCCGACCGCCGCACTGAGCCCTTCCGCTACAAAGAAACGCCCCACATACTCCACAATCTTCTGATTGATGGTTTCCTGCACATCCCCATTGTCCATTTCAGTAAATACCGGATACTTTACCTGCAGGGAAGGCACAGATATGGTATCATCATTTTCCAGATCACAGGTTTCAATCTGATAATGTATGTCTTCTACATCCTTTTCCAGCTCATCAGACGCCAGATTCAGTTCTGATTTTACAAATGCCTCCTCATAGGTCTTATGGGCAGTCTGCAAAACCTTACCATTCGATGTGATATAAATGCAGTCTCCATTCCAGGCATCCAAAAACGTATTGACAAGTGATGATAAAACAATCTGCTCACCGCTGCTTCCCATGGTATTCAAATACTCTGAGAAAGCTTTGTTCAGATCCAGATGCAATGTTTTTCCTGACTTCTGTTCAGAGCCCTGATTCGATGCCGACCCTGAGGCCTGCCCAGATGCCGAATCAGATGCCTGTTCAATATAAAATTCTTCCACTTTGGTATCTATGGATACAATATTATGACTGGAAAGATACCCCAGGACCTTGGCAACTGTCTGAAGATCCTCTTCCTGAAAATCTTCAATTGTCACCTCTTCCTTCTCTGCATGATTTGACATCATGGCCCAATAATAGATTTCGATCTGCTTAGAATGCTTCGGGGAAATGTCTTCCGAAGCTGTCTCCGGAATGGTTTCTGCAACGTCTTCCGGCACAGTCTCCTGAAGCTCACTTGTTGCTTCTAAAACCTGCTCCGCACCACATCCTACCAGCATCACCATCGCCAGAAGCATAACCATAGCCAGACACATAACCATAACTGAAGTCCCGGACATGACACCTCTCCTGGACATGGCACCTCTCCTGGACATGACACCTCCACTGGACATAACTATGTTTTTCTTACTTTTCATCGTTTCCTTACCTTCTGAAACCGAATGACTTAATTCGTTTGATTATAATCAGCTACGCAGACACCATGTACCAGAAATCTCTGATTTCCGTTACTAGGTCCGGAGCAGGTGGATAAAGTCACCATGGCCGAATGATCCGCCAATGCTGCGTCGTATTCTTCGCTGCCCAATGTAGTTGTATATGCGGATCTGCTCTTTGCAGTTTTCACATATGCTTCATATCCGGCATCATCATTGACAAAGTTGTAGCTGTCACTCACATCTGTTGTTATATAGTAGGAGAAAATACGATATTTCAGTACTTCACCATCTGCAAGATATATGTAAAAATATGGGTCCTGATCACACAATCCTTCTTCCCGATACAAATCCTTAAGCCTGCCGAACATGCTTCCGTTTTTCATGTTATGTCCATATAGAAATGTATTGTAATCATAGAAATCCGGAAGATTCCTGTTGTCCATAAAAATTGCCCCACAGGAATTCACCTGTTTTTCAAAGGTTCTGGTCAGATAAAACTCGTTATCTGTTCCCTGCACGATAGGATAATTAATGGCACAGTTTTCCATATAGATCCATCCTACAACATCCGGATTCACTGCGGAAAGTGCTGTGAAATCGATCTGAAGCGGCGGATATGGCTCCTCTATAACCTGCTGCGACGCATCACCTTCCTGCCCCTGTGCAGGTGCCGGCGTAACACCGGTCGTAACATAGTTCTCTACCAGACTGTCATATTCCTCTTCTGCCACGTGATAATTATGATATATCGAATAAAGCTGATATCCCGAATAACAGAAGGCCACCACAAACACAATCAGTATAATAGTCGATAAATGTTTCTTCATATTCCTGTTCCCCTTTTCGACTGCAAAAATCTGTTAAAAAACTTTTTCGAAAAAGCTCCCCAAAAAATCCTCTCAAAAACTCTTGCAAATTATATAAAAGTTCAAAAGCTAGCGTCATTTAGGGTTTGAAACCTGTCCTGTGCTAGCTTTTTCATTTCTCTTTTTGTCAACAATTCTATGTTTTTATCCAAATATTTCTCTGATGCTACTACAACATTTTCATAACTATTTCTCTGAAGCTACTACAACATTTTCGTAACTATTTTCTGCCGCAGCATTTCTTATATTTCTTTCCACTTCCGCATGGGCATGGATCATTTGGATATACCTTTGCCTCTTTTACAATGGTTGTAGAAGATTTCTGTTCTTTGTAAAGAGCTTTTCTGGTCTCCTCATCAAAGATAGGCTCCCACTCTTCCAGATTATATAACCAGTCTGCTTCAGCAGCTACCATGTTTTTATACAGGCGTTCTTTGTCAAAGCCCAGATTAACTACGGTATCCTCTTCCATTTCTTCGATTGGATTGGCTTCTTTTAAACTGTCATTGATTCCATCCAGAAAACCGGTCATGGTCATAACCGTAACATCATATTTTTCTGCCAGTTCCTTAACTGTTCCTGTCACTACTTCATCCGGATTTTTTAAAAGCTGTGCATAGATTTCTTTTTCTTCTTCAAAATATTTTGCCCAGAATCTCTGCAGATCTCCTTT
Organism: Lachnospiraceae bacterium; assembly: GCA_051880335.1. Classification (GTDB taxonomy): domain Bacteria; phylum Bacillota; class Clostridia; order Lachnospirales; family Lachnospiraceae; genus 1XD8-76. The sequence goes on along the minus strand of JBJENT010000048.1, from coordinate 8,231 downwards.
ATTTGCTGTCTCTGAATATGCAGCATCGCGCCATTTCTTTAATAATGCCATATTGTTTACCACCTTTAAAATCTTTTTCATTCAGTATAACTGTTTGTTTTACAGCATAGCTGTTTAAACGCAGTACAAACTGCTTTCTTAGTATATACCAAACCCTATCTCTTTTGCAAGAAAAAAGCACTTCCGAAGAAGTGCCCTTTCTTGGTTTATTGGGATTTAAATCAATTGGGAGAATGATTTATTAATAACCGAATTCCTGTGCCCAGTACCATTTTCCATCACTACCCTGGAAAATTGCGATACCCATTGTACGATATCCACCATCCACAATATTTGCCTTATGGGTTGGGGAATTCATCCATGCTTGTACAGCTGCACCTGCTGAAGAGAAACCTCTAGCAAGATTTTCACCATACATAATACTGCTGTTTACTGTCCACCAATCGCTTCCGTCCGGTCTGGTGTGTGAGAACGTTCCGACGATTTCCTGTGCTCTAACATATGCGGCATCAGCAAGAGCATTGCTCCATGTTAATGCCGGAAGTCCGGCTGCTGCTCTTTCCTGATTGGTCAGTGCAAATGCATCCTGTGCCGCCTGTCTGAGACCCGGATCCTGTTCGGATAAACTGCCTGCAAGTGCAATGGCTTCATCATCGATATAAACGAACTCTTCGTCTTCTTCCGTCTGAACCCTTGCTACGGCATCATCCGTAATGTCCCCTTTCTCTTTTCCACAAGCAACACAACCAATCATGCAGGCTGCTACCAGTGTTAAGCAAAGGATTTTTTTCATTTTGTTCCTCATTTTGAAAACCTCCTTTTACTTTAAAGATATTTATGCTGTGGGCGTCATCACTACATTTATAATTAAAAAACCTGGTCAATGACATTGACCAGGCCTTATATGCATCATATTCGGCAACTGGCTGTCTGTCACATCGTGATTGAGACCCTCTAGCTTTGCGTCATTATCTTCCGATAATTTTGCTTTTTTTACATCTTTAGTTATAATCATAATACATCATCAAAGTGGAATGTGCAAGTGCTTTTTCTATAAAAAATATATAAAATCCGCCGCAAATCTACTTCCAAAATTCACTTCCAAAATTTTCTCAAAAATTATCTCAAAAAATTGATATTGTATTTACTGCCTTACTCTTTCTTCCAGTCTGTTTAACTCGTCTTCCGTCAGACCCGCGTTATATAAATACTGTCTCGCCGCCTTGTGGATATCGATTTGGGAAGCGTCTGCGTCCGCATCCTCCAGAGCTATGTAGCGGATCAGCGTATCCACTTCTTCCTGTTTGATGTACTGGTAATATCTGGGATTGTTTTCCTGATTGATTCCCAGATAATTGTCAAAGGTGATCATATAATCTGCAACCACTTCATCATAGGATGCTCCTGCCATCCCTTCCAATAAAAGACACACAAATCCTGTCCGGTCTTTTCCTTCAATGCAGTGAATCAAAACCGGTCCTTCCATTTGCAGCATTTTCCGAAGTCCTTCTGCCAGAGAAAATGCAAAGGTATTCTTATGGTAATCAGAACTTAGATTAAGCGGGATTACCTTGTTTTCCCCGAGAAGCTGCTCATAATATGAAGAGATATGCCCGTTTTCATCCAGAAAAGTCTGTATCTCTGTCTTGCTGTCAGACAGATTTAATACACAGTTTATCCCTGCTTCCCTGGCCAGTGCATCTGCATAAGATGCTCTGTTATATTGATTGAAAATAGGCGAAACACTTCTATAAAACATGCTTTCATTGATGGCACCGCCGCTTAAATGTCTGAAATTGGCAAAAGCAATGTCACTTGGGAAATCATCCCGGTTGCAGGAATATTCCAGATTATCCAGGTCCAGATGAATATCTGAGAAATCGTCTTCTCCGGTTTTGCCATCTTCCTGATCCCCGGATATCTCTTCACCCTTGTCATTTTTCTGGGCACCCGTTTTGCCATTCTTATCATCTGCCTGCTGGTTGTTTGTTTTATCTTTTAGTCCATCCTTTGATTCGTTTGCAGTTTCTTCTTTTGTTTTATCTGTATTTTCTCCGTCTTTCTTGTCTCCGCCGGTTGCTTTTCCCTCTTTCTCTTCTGCTTCTGTTTCTTCGCTATATCCGCCTTCTGCTTTTTCTTCTCCGGCTCCTTTTTCCATGATTTTCCTTGTCACATCAGAAGCAGCGCAGCTGGTCAATACAAATGCCAGCAGACATACAAGCAATATGCTATAGATTCTTTTTTTCATAATATAATCAGTCCCCCTTATTCTTTCTGCCGCATGTTTTATATTACATATTTTATGTCACATATCTTTTGTCACATATCTTTTGTCACATGTTTTATGCCACAGATTTCCTGCGCCAAAAAGAATTTGATATGACCCCTATTATAATGAATCCTGCCTGTATCGTCCACCCCGGAATCCTTAATTATTTCGAAAGAATTCTTTAACAAATTCCTTGAATGCTCTGTTTTATCCTATGCTTGTTTTATCTTATGCTCTATTTTCCCGTCTGCACCATTTCCTCAAAGACAGTGCATCCCCTGCGGGTTGTTTGCTTTGTCCGATAAAGCGCCTGATCCGCATTACGATATACGGTTTCATCATAACCTAATAACGAAAATGTCACCCCGGCACTAATGGAAAATTCCGGCAGGTCATTCACCCCCGACATGGTTGTTTCATTTACCTGCATTATCATTTTTTTCACGCGGCCAGCCTGTGCCAGCTTCATCCGATTCATGATAATGGCAAATTCATCCCCACCGATACGAAAAATCTTATCTGCAGCCTGCATTTTTTCATGAAGAACCGATGCCAGATATGTCAATACTTCATCACCCACATCATGCCCGTAGGTATCATTAATCTCCTTGAATCTGTCAATATCCAATATTACCAGAGCAAAAGGCGTCACAGAATCTTCCAGCAATTTGGTCACTTTGTTGAATGCAGTACGATTCAGCGTTCCGGTCAGTTCGTCATGTTCCATCTTATATTGCATCCACTCTTCCCGGCATTTCTGCTCTGTGATATCCTGGACTGCAAAAACCACCTTTTCCAATCTGCCATCCGGACTCCATTTTGCCGGAGCCAGAACGATACGACCCCATTCAATCTGTTTTCCATGATATTCGAGGGAAAGAGCACTTTCATCTTTCAGATTCTGCTCCATCATATCCAGATTCATAAATTCCCGAACCTGTTCCAGACATTCTTTCTCCACCATTTGACTGCTGAACGTATCCAGAAATATTTCATAAGGCATGATTCCATCCGGGTAATACTTTTTGATCTTCTCAGAATGCTTAATGGCCTGTGCCATTCTGTTTTTCACATCAATCATAAAGCTGGCCCTGTAAAAGTTGCTCAGAGCCATGATCATCTGGTGGTGTTCTTCCTCATCTTTTTTCATCTCAGTGATGTCTTTGACCAGTACTACAAAACGTTCCAAATGCCCTTCTTCATCCAGAGAAACCACAGAAAATTCCAGTCGGAACCAGGTGTTATTGTTATCTACCTCACGCTCTAAATCAATGGTAAAGGAGCTCTGCTCTGTATGAAGAAAGGTTTCCAGATATTCCTGGCCTGTCCTTCTCAGGAATTCCTCACGATATTCCGGCTTAATGATGGATGCATAAAACTGTCTGATCCACTCCCATTCTCCTTCTTCCGGAATCACACCAGCCAACACTCTGGTGATACGAAAGGCCTCATATCTTTTGGTTCTATAATCCACGATGAATTCTGACAGGTTGCTGGAACGGATTCCTTCCATAAATGACAGATATTTATGATGGATTCTTTCCTGATGACAGAAAAGGCCGATTTCCTGGCCCAAGTACAACCAGGTAGATTCTGATACTGCAAAGGTCGACAGATCCGGATTCACCAGGCTCATGCATACCGGCATTCTGGCCTTGGTATAAAGTGGAATAATCAAGAAAGTATGTATACCAAACTTTCCTGTTCTTTCATATTCCAGGGGCATACTATCCCGTACGCACTCTCTGTCCTTTACTAAAACTATTTTTTTCAGTTTGAGCGTTTCAATCCAGCCATCCAGTCGTCGTTCCTCTATCGGCTGTACTTTTTCATCCTCTACAGCCAAATAGTCGGCTTTCCACTGATATGCCTTATTCACACACCCCGGCTCTGTTCCTGATTCATAAATGCAAACTTTATCGGAATGGGTAAACATACCCACTTCTTTTAAAATATGACTGATCGTATTCTGAATACTATCTTCTTTATTCACACCTGCCAACAAATCTGTCACAAAAGCTTTTGTCCGCAGTTCTAATCTTTCGTTGTTCTCCATAGAACGCTCCTGTTATTTGTTATGTTTATTCTTTTTTCTTTTTCCTTTACTTTTTCTTTTGCTTTTCCGTTTGCTCTTATGTTCATTAACACTCTTTTTTTTCACAAAAAATCCTATCATTACTACTAATGATAATAGCAAAAGTATGATCCAGAGTACAGGATTACTTTTATCTCCTGTTTTAGATTTTCTTGCGTTGGCGACCTCATTATCATCCAAATAGTCTCCCGAATTTGAGCCATCCGAATCTTGAAGATTATCAGCTTCATCGGTCAGCTTTGTCTTAGTTATCTTATGAGACTTATTGTTGTTTCCACCACTGCCGCTATTACTTGGAATATTGACAGTAATGTTACAAATAACTTTATATACGCCATCCACAGTAGTCATCTCAATCGTGACTATACAATTTCCATTTGCTACTGCAGTCACATTTCCAGCCGCATCCACGGTAGCAACATCAGCATTATTGGAGCTACAGGATGTAATACTATCTATCACGATGCCTGATGGAATGATTGTATCTAGTGATAGTGTTTCATTTGCTTGAGTTAACGTTCTGTCAAAGGTCTGTGTTTGTTCTCGGGAAAATCTGGCGTAATATGTGGCGTTTTGAGTTGCAGTATAACTAAGTGTCACATCACTACTAATAAGCACATCTGGTTCATGAGGATTAGCTCCTGCTTTATACCATCCCTCAAATTTAAAGCCATCCTTTGCAATTGCTACAGAACTCGCCGGTGTTCCAGCCTCACAAAACTTAGAATAAACACTAAGTTCTGCTATATCATTATCATCCACGTTACTCCAGCCAATTCCATTTTTAATCTGTCGTTTATAAGTTTGTTCTACAATGATTCTGGAAAATCTAGCAATATAGGTGGCATTTCCGGTTGTGGTGTACCTAAGTGTTTTACCATTATCAAATGTCATACTATCCGCAACTTCATTTCCATCCGAATCATACCACCCTTCGAACTGATAATATGTTCCAACAGTAGCAGTAGAACTTACTACCTTTCCTTTAACATCGAAATGACTATATGTATTCAGTTTTCCAATGCTGTCATCTGTGATGTCTATCCAACTGTTTCCACTTTTCAGTTTGCGAACAAAGGTCTGCCTTACTCCCGGCGAAAATCTGGCATAATAGGTGGCATCTCCGGTTGTAGTGTAACTAAGTGTTTTACCATCATTAATCGTCATACTATCCGTAACTTTATTGCCTGCGGAATCATACCAACCTACAAATACGTAATTACTTCCAGCAGTGGCTGTACAGCTTGCGGTAGTTCCCACCACATCCGTATAGCTGCTACGATCCAACGTTCCAATGGTATCATCCGTTGTAGTTTGCCAATTGTCCCCCTCTCCCACCTGGGCGGTATAGGTCTGTGTTACACTTCCGGAAAACCTTGCATAGAATGTATTTACGCCCTCTTTTGTTTCGGTATAACCATAAGTATTATTGGTAGTGATCAAATTTCCAGATGCATCATACCAGCCCTCAAATGTATATCCTGCATTTGCAGTTGCTGTCACTTTGATTACTTCATCGGTTGTAGCATAGTAGGCTTTACCACCCTTTGCATTATAGGAAGCATTATAATTTCCATTAGATGCATCTGTCACACTGGTAATTTCAACAGTTCCACCAGATGAAGATTCCTCATATGTATTACCACTACCCACCTGCGGAATAAATGCCTGCCGCCAGCGCCACTGAGCTACCATGGTGAGGCCTTTATGTACATTGGCGTAGACCAGGTCATCTAGAACTCCACCAGAAGTAGGCTGCCACTTTGCACTTGTTCTTACGCCCTCACCAGCATTGGTATCAGTTAACTCTTTACTTCCACTCCATATTTTAAAATACTGCTCCTTCGTTGTAGAACCCTCTGCGACATAATCACATGCAATGGTATGTACTTCTGGAAGCAGTAATAAATTTAGCTCGTCTTTATTAACCAAATCACTTTCTGGTATTGTACTAGAAGTAACCGTATCGCCGGTCAATAACCAGCCCATAAATTTCCAGCTACCCGCTTCTGCTCCCTCTGGTCCTTCTGCTGCTTTAGACTGATAAGGTTTGATAAAAGTATATGTCACCCCTTCTCCCTCACCAGTTGTAAACGGCTTAAAGCTATATACATTTGCTGCTTCTGAAGTATTATATTCTCTTTCAACTTCATATGCCTTCCCACCATTTGAATCATAGGTTACAGTCGGGCTTTTGATAAAAACAAAATGAAGGTCTGTTGCGGAAGTCAAATCATCCAGATAATAGGTATAAATAATATCATTATCACTATTGGTTGATTTAATCCATTTACCGGCTTTCTGCTCCTCTGTTAAACTTCCCGTATCTTCTATCTCATTTCCAGCTCTCTGGAGAAATGTAGTTACAAGATTTCCATTTTCATCCTGTACCGTATGATACAGACCAACGAATTCACATCCATCATTTGCATCGGCACTCTTTACAACAGCTTTCAATTCTAATGCTTCGCCTTCAACTGCATATGTAATCAAACTATGGTCCACGGTAACCTCGTATCCTGAACCGGCTCCTCCCCCACCTGATATGGAACCGGTACTGTCACTAACCACACCACTTCCATGAAGTGTTGTACTACCGGATAATGGATGTAAAAGCTGAAAGTTAATATTATCAAGGAAGTTACCAAAGGTCTTGTTTGTATTCCCATCGCTTCCAACGGATACAAATCCAAACAAAGTCTCTCTCTGACCAGATGGTACAGTATATTGATAATATGTTTGACTGGCAGCGTCTGGAGCATTGGAACCATATTTTCCCCAGGGATTATCAACACCAACCGTTGTAGCCGCACTGTCCGCCATGATCCAGATATGCCACTCTTCGGTGTAAATGGAACTAGGTGTCATACTGAATGCATTATTTCCGGCATTGTCTGCAAAGGTTCCTCCTGCGGCAAATTTTTTACTGTATACGGTAAGCTGTTCTCCTAAGCCTGTATGTTCACCATCTTTTACAGATGTTTTATTCTGTGTGATCAGCCAGTCTATCATCTGCATAAACTGATCTCGTCCATTTACCTCAGGCTTTGCCGGCTCAACATCCTGTTTTGGTCCGATCACAAGTGCCATGGTATCTGTACCCACACGGGCACCATGATCCAGTCCCCACTTATATATGCTGTAAGGCGTTGTAGAAACATTCTGATATAAAGTACTTTCTTCATTCGCATTCAATTCTACAGCATAATCCCCATTTGTTGGCTTTAAAGTAGCATACCCATTACCAACTTTCACATATGTCCCCGGAACATTTGTTGCCGGATTTTCTATAAAAACTTCTATCTTTTTATCCTTAGCAGTAGTATTCCAGTAAGGGATATCATCTTGAGACTGTGTATTATAGGCTTTAGTAGAGCCGACCTTCCAGCTCTGTCCCTCTTCAAAACTACCATTTCGCAAATTATTTTGCGTTTCTGCAGCTTCTACCGCCCCATCGCTTACTCCTGCAGCCAGAATGAAACCCAGTAGAATCCCACCTATCATTAAATATAACTTATTCTTTCTCTGCTTCTTCGTATTTCTCATTTGCTTCTTTGTATGGCCATCTAACTGCTTATGGCTATACATTCCTTTCTATCTCATTCCAGTACAACATTTGCACTCTGTTATGTCCTATTTCATACGTATTCCATTTCCCTCGATTACGCCATATCAATCTGCCTTATATCCCGTCAGAATGCATCTAAGCATAATTTTTCGCAAATATTATACTGGAATATACCTAACAAAACCCTTACAAAAAACGACAGATATTTACAAAATAAATGTAAAATTCTGGTAAACACAGATGTGTCAAACAAGTGCGATTTTACATAAATTTTGAACGAGGGAAACATCAAAAAATGC
>JBJENT010000047.1:0-4262 GCA_051880335.1 Lachnospiraceae bacterium | reverse complement strand
TGGCTCATATTCATCGGTAATCATGAATCTGTGCACCATAACTACCCGTAGCGCACAAACTATCCACATCTACATAATGCTTTTTATAATTTTCGCCATCCACATAAACTGCTACCTGCTGCCCTATGTAAAGCTCCGGATCCATCCATACATTTCCGCTGGAAAACAGATAAGTCTCGCCGGAAAAGATATCCTCGTATCTGCACTCCAGTTTCCATGGATGTCTGCCATTGACCGTATAGTTATAGTTTTTCCTTCCTCCGGTCACCTCTGCCATAACACGTTTTCCATGCTGCATCAGGTACTCTTTCTTTTTCCTTTGTTTTATGGCGATCATTAGGAAGATGCCCCCAATTGCAAGGAAGGGCACCGCAATAATGACCAGTATTAAGGTAGGCAGAAATAACAGTTCTCCTGTCTGAACCTTCATTGGATTATCCTTATTGACATACAAATCGATGTCCTTTCCAACCCACATACTGCTGCTATATTCGCCCAATCCTGTTTCGTACTGCTGTCCGTTATAAGAATAAGAAACGGTAATGGAGCTGTTTCCGCTTGAATCCTCTCCCCTGCTGCTGTAGATTCCTGTAATGGTTCCGGTTATTTTATCTGCAGTCTTCTTTGTATTCCAGGAAAAAACAGCACAGATAATAGCTATAACCAGCATCAGAATACCTACTGCAAAAAAGCAGATTCCCAACAGTTTTTCTACCCGGTTTTCTTTCATTTTATTTTTCATGTTCCCTCCTGTAGCTATCGATCCGATCCTGCACATTCTGTTCCAGATTCCTGTAGAAGAACTGATAATCATATAAATGATAATTTCCATCCTCGAGGAAACTGAGTTCTCCCGGATAATCCTGAGGTGTCACGTCCAAAACCTTAAGTGTTCCTCTTTCTGCGTCCAAATAAGCACCGCAAAGCCCCGGAATTTCTTCTTTTATATTGCCATCATAATCGGTAAAACACGCTCCCAGATTTTCACTTTTATCTGCGCAGGTGTCGTCCGTCTTCCAGTTCAGCGGATTGATGCCATTGGTAGTATCCGGGACGATTATGGAAGTGGTCATATCCTCGCTTTCCGAGCAGAAAGACACAATAACACCGGTATCGAATTCTCCTTCCGCCATCTTCAAAGAAGGATACTTTTCAAGTTCCTCATCCGTGACATTCCAGCCAATGATATAGGCTGCTATCAGCTGATCCTTCAGATCATAATCCATAAGAAGCCTTTCTACCATGTCTGCGCCCTGGGAAAATCCGGCCAGGATCACACCTCTTCCTTCATTATAATGCTTCATGTAATACTCAAAGGAAGCGCATACATCCTCATAGGCAATGGCAAGATATTCTTCATTTTCCTCTGTAGGCAGATCATATCCTGTAAGGGTCATCTGTCTGTAATAGGGCGCATAAAAGTCTGCCTTGTCATCATAGATTCCCTTTTCCATGTTGGTGGCACCGGTGAAATTATATCGGCTTTTTTCATCCGCCATATCCATGTTATACGCATCTCCACCTACCGATGTAGGCGCTATAAAAAATACGTCTACATCCTTTTCATGCACTTCCGGACGATAAGCCCAAAGTGACGCGTCGCTGTAGTCCGTCCCATGGTTCGTCACTTTTCCAGTGATCTCCCTGCCTGCAATCAGCAGAAGAACCAGACAAACTGCACCAAGTAGTACAAAACTGAGTTTTTTCTTCATTGAATACACCTCATTTTTTCACAGTATTTTTGTATTTCCCCCGAACCACATGGACAGGGATCATTGGGATATACTTTCTTTTCTAATTTTATGACCGGCGCAATGGTTGGTATTTCGTTTGAAAAGACACTTCCAGCCAATTCATTCGGCTTATGCCCTCTGTTTTCCCGCAAACGGGTTTCATTGTGTGCTTTCATCAACAGATCAGCAAACTCTCCTATCTGTTTTTCACTATCAAACACAACATCCTCTGAGAGCATATGCATGATCTCTGTGGGAGACTCTCCCTTATAACTATTTACCCATACCTGCAAACACCATATTTCAGCCTGTTCCGATGGCATACCTATTTTTCTTCCGAAAAAAGTATTTAATCTCTGATATGCCAGCGAGCTTTTCTCATAACCATATGCATACATTTCTTCGATCTGTATAGCAGATGGTATGTAGAAATCTTTACCCATTTGCTGCTCTAACAAATCATCGAATTCCTCATCTTCAAGCATTTCAAGGTTTACCAAAATTCCGTAATCCGAATAAATCGGGTCACTCTCCGGCCAATCCTGCATGCCTAAGCTTTCCATAGAAAGAATGATGGCACCCACCGCATCTATTGGCATTTCCAGAAGCAGATTCATCATCTCTTCCAAAGTCCCCTTCACTTTGGAATGAAACAGCTTATATATAATCTCTACCGGAGCCATTCCGTAATAATTTGCGGAAAAATCGGTGCATTTGATCAGCCAGCCTTTTTTTCTCTGATCCTCTTTAAAATCATCATCGTCTATTGCTGAAAATGCCTTGGCCACCTCTTCATATACCGTAAAATAATCTGTGATTTCCTCAAAATCTCCAAGTTCCTGCATGCACATTCCCATAGCATCTGTAGCATCATCTACCTGAATCTCCTGAGGCTCGCTGCAGGCTTTGCGAAATATCGCTAACTGCTTGTCTGTAAGGCATGCCAATCTGGCCCGCAACATATCTTCCGAACAAAAGGCTTCTGTAACTGCATCGATCAATTCTGCTTTGCGAAGCTTGGAATATTTTTTCAAGCCTAAGCTTCTCGCTTCTTCTAACAGTTCTTCTTTCGTGTACTCTTCTAAATGTTCTCTGAATAGCATGAGGAATCCTCCAATGTCTTTTGATGATTGCTTATCGTCGTTTTTGTTTTCTGCTACAAATCCAGCGCCATTCCATCCTCCCAGTCGTGGCAGTAACGCAAATATTCCGCTTCAGTATTTAGGAAATTCTCCGCATTCTGCGGCAACACAATGGGCTCTATCGTGTTGGTCCCATAATTGCAGACGTAAATTTTTTTCACACAATTCAAAAACACCCAGTCAAAACGTTTCCTGCAGTTTTCCTGCGTAAACCTCATATATTCAAACAGTGCTCCTGCATCAATATCATTCTCATCCGTTGGATGCAGAAAGAGATACAGCCCGTTATAGCGCTTATGAGTGTAATTCGTATTCAGCTTTTCCAGTTTCCGGTCAAAACGGTATTTCGCCTTGGATAGATAATCCTGCTGCACCAATGGATCCGGCAGAATGGCCCAGAATCGCCCATTATAAAAATTCAGGCGGTCCCCATATTTCTCAAAGGTCTGTGGCGGCAGTTCTTCCTTCCGGCATCCAAGATATTGCTCGATAAAGCGCTCCTCCTGCCCGTCACCCGGAAGAAGTGCCTGGCTCACCTCCAGACCAAAATCCATGTTCTCATTAATCCAGTCCGGTGATTCGCTTTTAACAAAATAGGGTTGGTATTCCTTCCATAGATATTTCAAGGATACCGCCGCATAGATTTCATTTAACAATTTTTCATAAGCCATCGCATTCACCTGCTCCTTTGCTTCTGAACCGATTGTAATATTAATATACGCTACAACTACGGAATTCTCAAGGTGGTATGATTCTCAATTTATCTGTAACCGCAGGTAAGCTCATTTTTATTTACAAGCACCGGTTTTCACCCTATAATATGAATTGTAATCTGACAATATAACCATTGTGGGGGAGGACAACAATATGCAGCAGAAATACAAATACCTGCGAATTCAGGGTCGTGATCTTGTAGCCAACACGCTTACAGGCCGCGGAGTATTCAGCCTGTGCATGGAAATGATTCGTAATCAGGTTATGGATCAAGAGGATGCTGACCTATACATGGAGATTGATGGATGGTTCGCCGAAAACCTTCCCTGGCCGGAGCCTTGCAAGAACCAGGAACAAGTTATCTGTTTCTTTAAAACAGAGAATGCAGATGAGATGCTCAAATGGATAAAACCGGCATTATGGCTTCTTGATCGGTATCATCAGCCCTATTATTTGGTTTATACCAATACCCCCGGTGAAATCGTATATGAAGATCAATATCAGATTGTTGCGAAAGTGGACGATATTACTATCCAGCCCGTTCCTCAATCCTGGTCAAAAGATGAGTGATGAACGATAAAGAGGTTGCCACACTAAGTAATTTAGAGCGGCAACCCCTTATTTTCTATGTATTGGCTGAAATCAATCACCTTTGCAGGATTTCTCTTAGGCA
>JBJENT010000046.1:0-4290 GCA_051880335.1 Lachnospiraceae bacterium | reverse complement strand
TCATAACCGGATTGATGGGTTTACGGATAAAGTCGGAAATACCATAATCAAAACATTCCTCTACTACTCCGATCGGATGCTCACTGGTAATCACAATAACCGGAAATGTATTCATATATTTTTCTTCATTCATCTTTTTCAGCAGTTGAATACCATCCATCTCCGGCATTACAATATCCAGAAGCACTGCACAAATATCCTCAAGATTCTTTTCCATATAAGTTAACGCTTCCAGACCGTTTTCTGCTTCCACAATTTCATAATCCGCTTCAAACTCATCCCGCAGCATTCTTCTGTTAAATTTTGAATCATCTACGACCAGTATCTTGTTTCGCATGTTCCGTTTTCCCCCGTACCGTATCAAGTATTGGTGTATACTTCCATATTACTTCCGATTCGTCTCAGTACAATGTTATACTGATTCCTTGCGCGCCATACATTTCCGGCGATTTCTACTACAACTCCCTCATATGCAGTCCCTTTAATCTCCATCTTAGCATCATTTATTTTGGAAAGGTTTTTATCCAGAATCCGCTTCCTGCCATACATCTCTTCCAGTTTTCTGGTAAGCGTAAAAATGGCATCTTCTACTTTCAAAAACATCTCCATCCCATTGCGTACTTCCGGTGGATATTTCAGCTTAAATTCTTTATAACTTTCTTTTAAGCTGATCAGTTCCTGCTCCGATTCCCCAATCTTTCTTTCCAGTTTACGTCTTTCACTAAATAACGTAGGATTGGTTCCCAGTACCAGATTGGTAAGGATTCCAGCCTTATTACCCACATCAAAGGATTTAAAGCCCTTTTCCGCATAAGCAGAACCGCCTGCCAGCGTATCGATGATGATAATCTGGCCTTCGGTATAGATCTTACTGTTCAGGCTGTAATTGGTCTGTACGTCTCCCTCTGAATAAACCTCTGTGGTTTCAAAGAATCGGCTGATCACACCTTTCTTACCTTTTACATATCCGTTTCCGCCGGCGTTGATTCCCTGCTTCATGATCACTTTTCCACCACACTCGATCTTCGCCGAACCAACAAAGCCATCAATGATAATATCATCCGTTGCAGTGATGGTGGTGCCATTTCCCACTTTGCCTAAAATATGTATACTTCCGTCAAAACTAAGATTGCCGGTAGCCATGGTTACTTCTTCCAATACCATTTTTCTGGAAACCACCATCTGGAAATTGTCAATTGTGATCATGCCATCGAAAGCAGCATAATAGGTTCTTTTATCTTTATCCAGAATGAATCCTTTGCCATTTAAAAGTGGCTGCTGTCTTCCCAGCTTTCCACGCAATGCTTTTCCGGTAACGGTATATCCATCCGTGCCCGGTTCTGCTGGATGATAAAATGCCAGCTTCTGCCCCTCTTTTACCGTTTCAACCCATTCCACATTCTGGTAATCTGCATCGCCGTTTTCCAGTATTCTTGGGCGTTTCTCCACATTGGTCCGGAAAAAGTATTCATACCAGCCATCCTTCCCCATGTGAGGAACTTCGCCCTTAGCAACCTGAACAGAAACTCCATTATATTGTCCATGTGCCAGACCGGATATATTTTCTTCTATAAAACCGGCAACCACGCCATTTTCTCTCAGTCTTCTTTCAATTTCCTCTCTGCTGACCAGCTTCTCACTTATATCGATCTTTAGAAAGGCTTCCATTCCCGTATCCGAAATGGATAGCTGGAAATCATCGGTCTTCGTTCGTTCACTGTCAACCTTTTGAGGAGTATAGGTTTCCTCCTCCAGAAGTTTAAGCCGCCTCTTATGCATCATAGCCGAAGGATACATCAGACTGCAGTAATAGCTCACATCCAGTCCGTTTTCCAATCCCAAACGAATTTCACGCATCTGCCCAAAAGAATACAACGGATTGGCATATTTGGTATATTGAATTCGGCTTTCCATTCCCAGACGAATTTCACGCATCTGACGCCAATCATAATCTATATTGGCATAGACCTCCACATCCAGACCCTTTTCCAGCCCCAGGCGAATCTCAAAAATAGCGATACCCCTTAATTCTTTTGATATATATGGATCAATACGAATTCCATTGGTAAGTGCCATTCGAATCTGTTCCAGTTGTTCTTCATCATAGCCTTCATCAATATATCTCTGGATATCAATATTGGCCTTTTTGGCCTTTCGAATCTGTTTGATGACACCTGCAGGAAATCTGACATAGTTATATAAATTAACGCCTTCCAATAATCCCTTACGGAGCTGTCTCATTTTCTCATAAGGTATATCCGGATTCGCATAGACAGAAACATCTACTTTCTGGCGCAGACCTTCCCGTATTTCTTCCATCTGATACCAGTCAAATTTTGGGTTTGCGTAAACACCTACCGGCAATCCCTGCTCAAGCCCGATACGAATCTGCATCATCTGAATCGGCAGGAACGCCGGATCTGCATAATAAGATACATCCAGTCCCTGGTTCTGCCCTGCTACGATTTCTTTTTCCTGATAGGTATTAAATTGTTCCTTAAGATGGCTTAAATCGACCATAAATACCTCGACAGCATTCTACTTTTTTATGCACATTTATTTAATATTATACAACGTCGGATTATGGTTAGTCTACAAAAAGTAATTTCCACTTTATTTTTCTTTTCATTATTCTCTTCGGCATTTTCTTCATTTTTCTTCATTTTTCATTTCATTTTTCTCTTTATTTTTTTCGGACAACAGTCGATAATATAAATGATCAATAAAAATAAGATTTTCAGGTGAAACGAGGTGCTCTATGTCCCTATCTGTCAAACTAAACCAAATCAAACCAGACTACACCAGTGTCATCACAAACAGCACTGCTAAAGCCACTGATATGGCCAGTCTTTCGAATACTATTTTAACCGGAAATTCAGAGGGGACTTCGCTCCTTGGCAGTTCTGACATGAGTTCCCTTACCAAGACTATGCTTGGAAGCGGAACCGGTAGTTCGACGCTTTCTGATTATGCGGCCATCAAAAACGGAAGCTATGGCAAACTGTTAAAGGCATACTATAAAGAAAAAGAAGCAGAAAAAGATTCAGAAAAAGCACCAAAAAAAGAGTCAGAAAAAGCATCAACCCTTTCTGACTCCCTTTCCAGCGTTATAGATGAGAAAATATAGGATGCCTTTTATCTCTTGTCTGCCAGAAATGCAATTCCCAGCGTTCCCGGGCCTGAATGCGCGCCAATGCTGGGGCCGATCGGTCTGATCAAAAAGCTCTCGTCTTCATATCCAAAACGTTCCTTCACCAGATCTCTCAAATACATGGCATCCTCTTCGCAGTCTCCGTGCAGAATCCCAATAAACACCTGCTTATCTTTATAACTTCCGATTCTTTCTTCCATATTATCCACCAAAGTCGAAATGGATTTTTTACGTCCGCGCACTTTGGACAAAGCCACCAGCTTTCCTTCATCTGTCACATAAAGAACCGGCTTCAAATTCATCATATTTCCCAGCACCGCAGAAGTCTTGCTGAGTCTGCCACCACGGAACAGATAATCCAGATTCTCAACCGTAAATTGAATCGCTAAATTCGGTACCATCTTCTCCATTTCATCCGCTGTCTCACTCAGGCTTTTTCCCTCGCTTCTGAGCTGAGCCGCCTTCTGCAAAAGGATTCCCTCGCACAGGGAAGCCGAAAGAGTATCCACTACTCTGATCTGCATCTCAGGATGTTCTTCCATAACACTTTTGGCACCTACACAAATATTGTTGTAACCACCACTTAATTCGGAGGAAAAGCTGATAAACAGAATATCTTTTCCAGCCTCTGCTACTTCCGTAAACTTCTCTAAAATCACAGCCGGATTGGATGCCATGGTTCCGGCCTTTTTCCCGGAACGCATTTCCTCATAAAATTCATGGTTGGACAGTTCCTTTCCATCCCCGTACATTTCCTCTTCTACGGTATAATAATGCGGGATTACCAGAATATTATGCTCTTTCAGAAATTCTTCCGACATGTCATTGTTGCTTTCTGTTGCTAAAATGAATTCTCTCATTCATTTCTCCCTTCTCTGTGTGTACAAATTTACTATCGCGCTTATATATACTCGCAAACTCGCACTTCGTGCTCTTACGTCTTCCTTCGCAGACTGTTTGCTCGTTAATGGCTCAGGAAAAACAAATGCCTGCTTCGCAGTCGCTTGTTTTTCCTTTGCGCCATTATATCATTAGAAGCTTTGAAATGCTATAAATCTCCTGCGAAAAAATATGTGAAATTTAGTATGTCAACCGTTTTTGAAAATGTCCCAAATTTCTTGTAACATAAGCCCGAAGGA
>JBJENT010000045.1:0-4342 GCA_051880335.1 Lachnospiraceae bacterium | reverse complement strand
AGCGCACACAGGCCCTGGGTTAATTTGCTTTATTATAAAGTTTTTATAAACAAAAAAGGATTGTGCGGTCTGAATCGAACAAAAAATGTACCGAATCGACACCCTTAACTACCATATGAATAGTCATTACGGCAAAAAAAGACTGCTATAAACCATACGCTTATAACAGTCTTAGTGTTTATATATCAGCCGAAACCGTTTCTTCCATTGTAGGAATCGAATCGGCAGCCCCCGGCCGGGATACCGTGATGGCAGATGCTTTTGCACATAACCTGAGTGTTTCTTCAATAGAAGTTCCTTTTAACATACCGGCGATGAAATAACCTGTGAAGGTATCACCGGCTGCAGTGGTATCAACCGCCTTTACTTTAAAAATCCCCTGTTTCACCATTTTATCAGCGTCTTTATATATAACGCCATCGGAACCCAGTGTGAGAACAACTTTTGCCTGGGGATATTTAGACATCATACAATCTAATATCTCTTCCGGTACATCCGTTCCTGCAATCATCTTTCCTTCTACTTCATTGATCAGGAAAATGGTAACTTTGGAGAGATCACATTCATCCAGAAGGGAATCATAGGGTGAAGGATTCAGCACAATCTGCATTCCTTTTTCATAAGCTTTATCAATGATATAAGGCAGCTCATTGATTTCATTCTGAAGAAGAATAATGTCATCCTTTTCGAAATTCGAGAACACTTCATCCACATATTCACGGGTAATCATTCGGTTGCTTCCACCGTAGAGAATGATGCAATTCTGTGCTTCTTTATCAACCTGTATAATGGTGTGTCCGGAAGGACCTTCTATCTGGCGGATATAGTCTGTCCTGATTCCATTTTTCTTACATAAATCTAAAAATGCCTGTCCATCTTCTCCTACCATTCCGGCATGAAAAACTTCTACACCGGCTCTGGACAGAGCCATGGACTGGTTCAATCCTTTCCCGCCAAAATGTGTTTCTCTTCCTTTACAGGACTGAGTCTCTCCCGGCATCATAATATGATCTACTGCATATACATAATCATAATTCAGAGATCCAAAATTCAGTACTTTCATATACTCTCACCTATTCCATTTTCAGTTTCTGATATATAAAATATACCTCTCAGACATCGTCTTTTCAATATACAATTCAAATATCTTTTTCTGTTTTTCTTTTTTATTCGCATAATAGTATTTGTTTGACAATTTATACAAAAAAATATAAAATA
The DNA here is from genome assembly GCA_051880335.1 of Lachnospiraceae bacterium. Taxonomy (GTDB): domain Bacteria; phylum Bacillota; class Clostridia; order Lachnospirales; family Lachnospiraceae; genus 1XD8-76. Next base: position 3,124 of record JBJENT010000045.1, on the reverse strand, counting down.
ATTTAAAAATACCAACAAAATAAACAAAAAACTGTAATATCTAACAATTCAATATCGTGTTAAAAGGGAATGAGGAAAATGAAAAAAAGTAAAGAACAATTAAATAATGAAATGGACAACAAAAGTTTAAGCAGCATAATCGGAGAAACGTTTCTCCGATTTTTGCGTCGTGCGTCACTTATCATGTGTCTGGAATCGATCTTATTGGGAGGATTTTTAGCTGTTCTCTATACGCTAAACGACAATCGAAGCTCCGTTATGGAATACACGGAAGAGATTGACCGCGCAATGCAAAGTAAGATTAGTATGCTGGAATCGATTGCAGTCGGGATTAGCAGTGGAACAATAAACGAAAAGGAAGACATTCAGGATTATGTGGATTCTATGGTTAATATGGATGATCAGGTTTCCGCTGTATACAGCTGCTATGACGAAAATGTTACTATTATGAGTGGTGGATGGCAGCCTCCGGATGATTTTATTGTAACAGAGCGGGAATGGTATAAAGGTGCACAGGCTGACCCGGAAAGCATCTATATTTCTAATCCATATGTAGATGAGCAATCCGGTGGAATCTGTATCACACTGGCAAAAGCAACCTATCGTAATGGCAGCGTGGCTGGCGTTGTTGGTATGGATATGTATATGGATAATCTGGTTTCTCTTATCGAAAAGAGTTATACCAAAAACAGCTACGTATTTCTTACTACTACAGATGGGATCGTTCTGGTACACCCCAGCGAAGACTATACTTTAAGTGTAAATAATACCTCCACCGTAAAAGAAATCAACTCCGGTCGATATCAATCCTTTGTAAATAAAAATATGAGTACCAAACTTTTTCTGGATTATAAAGGAGGTTTGAAATTTGGAATTGGTAATACCTCTGAGGTGACGGGATGGAAGGTTATTTCCGTGAAACCTTTATACTCCATTCTGCTAATCTTTGCGTTGATTATCGGTTTAAATCTGGTAATCTATTTCATTACAACTATCGTTACCAGAAAAGATGTTCAGAATAGAATCAGTGTGTTATTCCGCCCTTTGGAATCCATCAGTGGTAAAATGGACCAGGTTGCCCATGGGGATTTATCTGTGATATTTGATGAAGAAAAGAATTCCCTGGAAATCGAAAAACTAACAGATTCCATAAATGAAACCATCTCCAGCCTGAAATTTTACATTGATAGTATTTCCAATACGGTTACGGCAATTTCGAATAAAAACCTGACTGTCACTATTGATGGGGACTTTAAAGGAAGTTACGTTCAAATTAAAGAGGCATTGAAAAGTATCGTAGATAATCTGAATGAATCCTTCAGACAGATTCAAGCTGAAGCGGAAAATGTGCTGGATTATGCAGATAAATTAGAAAAGACGACAGAAAGTGTAGCACAAAATGCTGTTATGCAGAACGAACTGATTTCTACAGCTTCCAGAGATATGGGACGGTTGGCAGATCAGACAAAGCAGATTACAGAGCGAGCGATACTTATTCGTGATACAGCAGAAGCCACGAAAAAACATCTGGAAACAGGAAATCAGGAAATGGTCGAACTTGTCAAAGCCATGGATAGTATTGAGCAATGCTACAGCGAAATCATTGGCTTTGTAGGAACGATTAGAGATATTGCCGATCAAACGAATTTACTTTCCTTAAATGCTTCGATTGAAGCAGCCAGAGCAGGAGAAGCAGGTAGAGGTTTTGCTGTAGTTGCAGGCGAAATCAGTACACTTGCAGCTTCCAGTGCAAATGCAAGTGAAAGTATTGATAAACTTATTCTGGAATCCCAGTCTGCTGTTTCAAACGGGAAGAAACTGGTAATGGCTACCTCAAAAACTATGCAACAAAGTGTACAGGATTCCTCTTTATCGAAACAGCATATCGATGAAATTGTAGGGTATGTTGAAAATCAGCAAAGAGCTATTCAAGATGTAAATGATGAGCTGAAAGACGTTGCTGAAAATGTGGAAAACAATGCGGCAAGTGCAGAGGAAAATACTGCAATAAGCCAACAGTTAAATGAATGTGCACAGAGTCTGAAACAAATGGCTGATTCCTTTGCTTTAAAATAGAATATCTTATATCAATACAGCGGGTTTAACTTTGAGTCAAACCCGCTGTATTGAAGTTTATACTTTGAAGCGGTATAGCACACCCCACCGCTGTTTTTGTTTCTATATAGCCTTTTTTTCGGGTTTTTGGGGTGTTTTCCCTTGTTTTGCTTGATTTTGGCTATACAGAAAAAATTTTTTAATACCTTTTCCAAACTACTTCCATTTTTCTGTGGTAACATTTTTGGTAATATTTTACCCAGATTTTTAAAATGGTAATATTTTTTCCTTCGGCTGATATCCCAATTATAACTCAAAATCCCCCTATTGCAACTCACAAAAAGAAAAAGGCTATACAGAAATTATATATCTTTCTGTATAGCTGTTTTTTGGAAATACTTCGTATTTATTGAACTTATATGTTTTATTATGATAAGATTACTTAGGCGGTTTGTTATAGGTAATTAACTCGGAAATATCTACATCAAGATAATAGCACAGTTTACAAATAAGACTTGCGTCCATTCGCTGAAATTCGTCTCGGCAGTAGCGGTTAAAATTTGAGCGTGGGATATCCAAGTCTTTGCATATCTGGTTTTTACTTATACCCTTTTCTTTTAATATTTCTTCTATCCGTAGAGATAATGAACCGTATTCCATATTTACCACCTTTACTCTTATGAAAAAATTATATATAATGAGGTAGTAAATAGTAATTCACAATAAAGACACTCACTATTCAGTCAGTACAAAGGAGATAAGGCTATGAAAAAACGACTTTTGGGACTTTTACTCGGTGTTATGCTTGTTTTTTGTTGTGTCGGTTGTGGTGCAGAAAGTAAAACCACAGAGCCAACCGAAACAGCCACCGAAACTGCAACAGAAGAAAGCACATCAGAACAGACAGAAGCACCAACCGAAACACCAGAGGAAACAGTAGAGCCAACACCCGAAGCAACTACTGAACCAGTTGAAGAAGCAACTACCGAACCAGAAACAGCGGAAACAGTAACACCAGAACCTACGGAAGAACCCACACCAGAACCGCAGGCAATATATACATATACTG
>JBJENT010000044.1:0-4350 GCA_051880335.1 Lachnospiraceae bacterium | reverse complement strand
ATAGCGGCGGACAGGTTCTGTGCAAACAGCAATCTGGTAGATGCATCCAGCAGCATATATTTGCTGGTCAGATAAGGATAAATATGTGTAATATTGGTAAGGGAAGACTTCTGTGTTTCATATAGATATTTCAGCAATGCTCCCGCAGCCAAAATACCAACCGGAAAATCTTCAATCCCCAGTCCTGTAAGAACAGCCACATGAAAATGCTTCAACAGAATCTTTCTGGCAGCATCTTCATCAAAATAATGTGCCTCCAGGGTATTTACTGCAATTTTCAGGCGGTTCCTGAGATCTTCTATCTGAAGTCCTGAAACCATAAAAGCATCGTTGCAGATGATTTCAGCCGGTCCATATTTGGTGATCTCATCCATTAATTTCTGATTATCTTCCAGCTCTGTCAGATAATAGTCACCTGTAGAAATATCTGCAATGGAAAGACCAATCCGGTTAGGGAAATAGGCAATGCTCATCAGGTAATTGTTTCTGCTTTCCTCCAGGGACTGCATATTTAGATTGGTACCGGGCGTTACAATACGGGTTACTTCCCTGCGGACCATTCCTTTCGCAAGCTTGGGATCCTCAACCTGTTCACAGATAGCGACCTTATAGCCTTTATCAATCAATTTATTCAAATATGTATCTACTGCATGATAAGGAACTCCGCACATAGGAGCACGTTCTTCCAATCCGCAGGCTTTCCCGGTTAACGTGATTTCCAGTTCACGGGATACCGTTACCGCATCTTCAAAAAACATTTCATAAAAATCTCCAAGCCGGTAAAACAGAATACAACCCGGATATTCTTCTTTTGTTTTCAGATAATGCTGCATCATCGGCGTAACTTCTGCCATTATATCTTCCATTTTTCAGGAACCTTCCTTTGTTAATTTTCTACACTGGAGCCTTTTCCACCAGGGATCCCATATAGTAAAAACCTTCACATTTATCTAAAGAAACAGGAACAATCTGACCAATCAGGGATGCATCTCCTTTGAAATGCACAATGGTATTATTGGACAGCCTTCCGGTTACAAGAGAACTGTCCTGTTCATTTACCTCTTCTACCAGAGCTGTCAAAACCTGTCCCTCCAGACGTTTTACCCGCTTCCTTGCAGTATCCTGAACTACTTTCAGAAGTTTATCAAACCCTTCTTTTACCACTTCTTCCGGCACCTGGTTTTCCATGGTAGCCGCCGGTGTTCCGGTACGTTTGGAATAAATAAACGTAAAAGCATTGTCAAATTCCACCTGTTTTACCACATCAATGGTTTCTTCCACATCCGCAGGGGTTTCTCCCGGAAAGCCTACAATAATATCCGTTGTAATGGCAATGTCCGGAATTTCTTTTCTGATTTTCAAAGCCAGTTCCAAATAGCTTTCTTTGGTATATCTTCGATTCATTTTCTCCAAGATCTTTGTGGAACCGGATTGCAGTGGCAGATGTAAATGTTTACAGATTTTTTCAGAATGTTTCATGACCTCAATCAGTTCATCCGATAAATCCTTGGGATGAGATGTCATAAAACGGATTCTCTCAATACCATCTATCTTTTCTACCTCCTGAAGGAGCTTTGCAAAGGATATGGGCTCTTTCAGGTTCTTTCCATAGGAATTCACATTTTGGCCAAGGAGCATCACTTCTTTTACCCCATCAGCTGCCAGCCTTTCGATTTCCTGCAGAATCTCTTTCGGCTCTCTGGATCGTTCCCGTCCGCGTACATATGGAACAATGCAATAACTACAGAAATTATTGCATCCAAACATGATGTTGATACCGGACTTAAAGGGATATTTCCGGGAAACAGGAAGATCTTCCACAATCTGATCAGTATCCTTCCAGATATCAATGATCATCCCCTTGGATTCATAACATCTTAACAAAAGTTCTGCAAATTTATAAATATTATGGGTACCGAAAATCAGGTCCACGAAAGAATAACTTTTCTGGATTTTGTCCAGAACCACCTGTTCCTGCATCATACAACCACATAAAGCAATTTTCATGGAAGGGTTCTTTTTCTTAAACCCGTTTAATACTCCAAGTCTTCCATATACACGCTGATTGGCATTGTCTCTTACTGTACAGGTATTATAAATGACAAAATCTGCATTCTCTGATTCGGTTTCTTCAAACCCTACTTCTTTTAAAATACCCATCAGTTTTTCCGAATCTCTTGCATTCATCTGGCAGCCAAATGTAGTTACATTACAGGTTAGTTTTCTTCCTTTTTCCTGTTCCATATTCCGGATCAGCTTTTTCAGTTTTTCACAATAAAAACTCTGCTTTTCAGACTCGCTCATTCCAGATGTATCTATGCTGTAAAAATCATTTTTTATATTCTTTTCAAATAGTTTTTGTTCTTCCAAATCTTTTCCTCCGGGGATATTACTCATGACCTTATCTGCCCATTTCCTCGAATATAATATTTATAGGAAGTCAGTTCCTTAAGCCCCATAGGTCCTCTTGCATGGAGCATCTGTGTACTGATTCCGATTTCTGCACCAAAGCCAAATTCAAATCCATCTGTGAAACGTGTGGATGCATTGACATAGACACAGGCTGCATCGACTTCCTGCAGGAATTTCTGAGCATGTTCCTCATTTGTAGTAATGATTGCCTCCGAATGCCCGGTATTGTATCGGTTAATATGGGAAATCGCTTCCTCTATAGACGAGACTGTCTTAATGGAAAGGATATAATCCAGATATTCTTTCCCAAAATCTTCTTCCGTTGCTTCTACCACGTTGTCACGATTATCAAGGGCTTCTAAAACTGATTTGTCTCCTCTGATTTCCACCTGTTTTTCGGAAAGCTTTTCTACCAGTCTGGGCAGCAGGGCATCCTTAACTTTTTCATGTACTACCAAAGATTCACAGGCATTACAAACACTGATTCTTTGTGTCTTTGCATTATAAATGATGGAAACAGCCATATCAAGGTCTGCATCCTTATCTACATAAATATGGCAATTTCCGGTACCGGTTTCAATGACCGGAATCGTACTGTTTTCTACCACACTTTTAATCAGTCCTGCTCCACCGCGGGGAATAAGAAGATCCACATAATCATTCATTTTCATAAAAGCTGTGGTTGCCTCCCGGTCGGTATCGGTAATCAGATTGATAAAATGTTCCGGAAGATCATGCTCTTTTAAAACATTCTGCAGTACTGCAACAATCGACATATTGGAATGTAAGGCATCACTCCCGCCTTTTAAGATCACAACATTGCCTGTTTTAAAGCATAATCCAAAGGCATCCGCTGTCACATTTGGTCTTGCTTCATATATGATACCAATCACACCAATGGGAACCCGGACTTTACTGATTTTGAGCCCGTTTGGCCTTTCAAAAGAGTCCATAACCTCACCGATTGGGTCCTGCAGGTCTGCAATCTGCCTGATTCCTTCTGCCATAGCTGAAATACGCTTCTCATCCAGCCTAAGCCGATCAAGCAACCCGGTTGACATCCCTTTCTGCTGTCCGTTTATCAGATCAAACTCATTGGCCTTCAATATGGCATCCTGATTTTGTATCAGGGCATCAGCACAGGCTATTAATATCTCATTTTTCACAGATGACTCTAAAGTCTGCAATTCATATTTAACTTTGGCTGCATTTTGACACAAATCCGTCATTTCGTTTATATCGAACATGTTATACATCCTTTCTTACTAATAATACAATCCACTTTTTGATCATACGGTTCATGAGGAATCCTATTCATCATCTGTAATTCATAAGCTACTGCTGTTTTATGAATGCAGTATATTTTATCCCATTTACTCAAATAACGGTCATAATATCCGCCACCATATCCCATTCGATTTCCGGAATAATCAAAGGCACATCCCGGCAAAATCATACAAACCTTTTCCTTTTCCGGAACAAGATTTTGAAAAAGCATATTTTCGTTCTGTTTCGGTTCCAAAATCCCCTGATATCCTTTTTCCAATTCACCCAGGCTTGTAATTTTATAAAAATCCATCTGATCGCCTGTTACTTTAGGTACATATACAGAAACAGAAGCTTTCAGCAACCAGGTGATAAACCGTTTGGTATCTACTTCACTTTTATAATTGATGTAGCAAAGATAATGTTGAAAATGGTACTTTCCCTGGAATGTCTTGAGTTGCTCAAAAACAGCTGAATCTTCTTCTTCTCTTAACAAAACATCCATTTCATTTCGTTTCTTAAGGCTTTCTTTGCGGAATTCTTTTTTCTTATCCATCATATTATGATTCTTTATGCTTTCTCTCGGGTTTTACAATGGTTCCATCCGGATTCTGGATGGAAATACTGTCCAACTGACTCTTTAAATTTGTTCTGATAGATGCCAGATAATCC
>JBJENT010000043.1:0-4355 GCA_051880335.1 Lachnospiraceae bacterium | reverse complement strand
GGTAACCATGGTCTCTCCCAATACACCTCCACGCTTATATTTCAGCTGGGTATAACCATGTTCCTTCAAATCCACCCATTCTACCGTACAAATATTGGCATCTGCCACAGATACGGAAAGTTCCGTTCCTTCCGGCATATTTTTTGCTGCAACATTCATTTTTACTTCATCATTCTGGGGACTCAAATCAATATGGTCTGTAGAAATGTCCACATAAGCAGCATTTGGATCTGCTGCAAATACATTCATTCCAAAAATCATAGACAGCACCAGAGATAATGACACAATCTTTGAAATCATCTTCTTGCTTTTCATAAAAATCTCCATTCCGCCGCCTTAAGCTGGCGGCATAAATATTCTTCCGGATTTATGTAGTATCTTTTACATGTCAAATTATTTATATGTCAAATCAGTTACTTGTAATGCTTCATAGTCTTAACTGAAAAGTCCTACTATGGAAGCCCATAAGTTTTTAAATACTGCCACGAATCTTCCCCATATGCCGATATCTTCCCTTTCTCGCTCGATATCTATTGTGGGATCAACCTCATCATCCAGTGAAATCTCAGCGGTTCTCATCACAATCTGAATACTGGATGGTGTGTAATTCTGTGAGGAAGTAAAGGATGGGAATTTCTGGGTTACATCCAGATTAATAAAATTGTAATCCTCTTCCAAAGTATCCATTTCATCATCAATGGCATCCTTCATGGTGTTTTTCGCATCTCTCATCACATCCACACCATCTGCAATGCCTTCACCACCACGGGCAATACCGGTTAAACCATTTAAAGTCAGGGTAATAGAGGAAGACAAAGTATCTTCTGTCAGTTCCATGGTACTACGGATACCGGACATAGTTGCCTGCAAGGAAGACAACGTCATCTCTGTCATGCTTATCAGGTCGTTTAACTGATCAATTAATGTCATCACATCTTCTCTTACCTGTGTGTCTGTCCAGTTGGACATATTCTGCAGATTCAGTGCAATACTGTTGGTTAAATCCAGTGCATCGGTTGCAGAGGAAATCAAAGAACCTGCGTTAGCTACTGCTTCACGGGAGGTGTCACCTGCGCCTGCATTAGCTTCATTTAGTGCTGCAATGTAGGCTGTAAGAAGCATTTGGAGACCAAGGTCACCACCAGCAGCACCTGGTTCAGTATTTTCCGCAGCTCCTGTAACTTTTCCGGATGTATTCACTTCATAGCTAGCTCCAAGCGCTTTAACAGCTTCAACATATCCTTTTGCTAATGTTCCTGCGGAAATATATACTTCATTATCTGAATTAGAAAGTAATGTTGCACCTTCATAAAATGTAATAGTATTTGAAGGATTTCCCGTATTATATGTATCAACATAAGATTTAACTCCATTAATTGCATCTTCCACATCTGATATTTGAATTGTTCTCCCACGATTAGCTGCTGTTGTTACTGTCATCTGTTTAGCCAACGCTTCAACCTGCGCATTCGTTGCTCCCTGTCCTACCACTTCCTGCAATGCCTGTATCCCCGCATCCGTAATAGTTCCCTCAGAAATCTGATTCAATGTACCCAGATTCTTATTCAGTCCATCCAGAGAACTGTTCATGCTCTTATTCAGACCTTCCAGTGCACCAATGGAACGCATCATAGCTACCAGTTTATCAATGGTTTTGTCCAGATTTTCTTTATCTGCTTCTGACTGCACATTGATGACTTCCAGATAGGTAACCATATTGGTCAGGGCATCTAACGCTGCATCTGCATCTGCCTCGATGGTTTCCCGATTATCATCATAAGTACTATGAGCAGCTTCTGCTTTATTCAGGCCTTCCTCCAGATTCGTAAAGGAGTCTTTCATCCCTGCCACATTATCCAGAATCACATCGATGGCATCATTCATGGCATCTACAGAATCCTCTACTGTCTCTTTTACATCACGGACATCATTTACGATTTCCAGAGATTCCAGTGTGGCCGGTACCATGGCAAAGAACAGGCCCATACTTTCATAGCTATGTGTTCCGATATCAATACGATATTCACTCTCTTCTCCGGGAAGTGACATAAAGATGACAGCCTTCTGGGTACCAAGACTCTGCGTCTGGGAACCGGGAGCATCGATACTTAAAGTATTCTTCATATCAACCAAAGTTCCACAAATCAGAATCATATTATTCTTGTAATAGTCTTCAATATCATCTCTTGGTGTAACATGAACCAGTGTGGTTACCAGTCCGTCTGCTCCGGCCAGATTTTCACCGGCTGTTTCTACACCGTTTACTTTATAGGAAACATCAATGTCCCATGGAACCCTTTTCTTTAAATCTTCGGATTTCAGTTCATAATAGAAATACTGGTCCTCCTCACCTTCCAGATTCCATGTCACTTTACCATCTGCCACAACCGGTTCAACACGATTACTCATATTAATGATTTCATCATAGGTTCCATAGTCTTCAATGGTAGTATTTCCATTCAGATAACATCCTTTTACCACACTGATATCTGAAATGCCTCCATAATAATCCAGATTTACATACAAGGATTCATCTACCTGTACAGTGGGTGCTGCAGCTTTAACAGGCTGACAAATAGTTCCGGCTGCCATGATTCCAGTCAGTCCAAGTGCAATTACTCTATAAAAATTCTTCTTATTCATTCTCTTCTGCCTCCTGTGTTGCTACCCCAATTTCTTCGTCTTCTTCCAATTCATCAATTTCCATTTCTTCGACTTCTGCTTCATCGATCTCAGGTTCATTGATTTCCGACTCATCAGCTTCTTTTTTACTATCTGCTGCTTTGCTTTCTTCCAGTTCAGCCAGTTCCTGCTGTTTTTCCCGTTCTTCTTTTATCAGTTTCTTCTCTTCCAGCTTTTTCTGAGAAAGCATTTCTTTTACTACTTTTTTATATTCTCTGTTTTCCAGTCTTTCAGCAAATACTTCTTCTGCCTTTTCCCGTTTTGCTTGAAAAGCTTCTATTTTAGCAAGCTGCTTTGCAGATTTCTCATTTCCCTGTTTTTCTGCTTTTTTCTCAAGTCGTCTTTCTTTCCATGCTGCTTCTTTCAAAATCAGTTTATCCAGCATGGTAAGCAGAGCCGGTATCGCCAGAATAACCATCGACATACTAAGTAGTGCTCCACGCCCAAGCATATGTCCGATATCCCGGATGGCTTCTACAGATACCACGAAATAAATACCATATCCTGCAACTGTCAGAATGGCACCGGAGGTCAGGATGGAAAGCAGACTGGCTTCCAACGCTTTTACAGCGGCTTTTGCCGGCTTCATGGTCTTTCTACGATCCAGATAATTGTTAGTCAGCAAAATCGAATAATCCACGGTTGCACCAAGCTGTATACAGCAGACAACTACAAATGCTGCAAACATAAACACCTTACCCTGCAGATAAGGAACCGACATATTGATGTAAATTGCGATATTGATCGGTATCAGAACGATAATCGGTAAAATAATGGATTTAAATGCAACTCCGACTACAATCGCCACACCGATTAACGACAGAATATTTACCATCATGTAGTCTGATGTACAGATTGTCTTCAAATCCTGAGTGGAAGGTGTATTTCCTACTACATAAGAGTTTTCCGGGTAGTAGGATTTTACAATGGCCTGTATTTCATCAGAAGTTTCAAAGGCCAGATCACTTTCGGATTTTGTCTTTGTGTATAAGAGCATTCTGGTATAATTATCACTTCGAAGAAGATCTGTCACAGAACTTGGAACAATTTCCTCCGGAACGCCTACCGGAAGAATATCCGATAACGCAGTAACGCTTCTGACATAATACAGATCCTTCAGCTCGCCTGCCAATTCTCTTTCCATTACCGGAGAACCATTTGGAACCATGATCAGATACAGGTTACTTCTGCCGAACATGGATTCTATCATTTGTTCATCCTCATATACTACTGTACCTTCACTGGCACCAAGCGCACTGTTACCAAAGGTATTTACATTTGAGTTCTGCATTAAAAACGTAGGTAATGCAACCACAATGATGAAACCAACAATAAAATATCTCAGTTTAAAAATAAATTTTGCCGGCTTTTTAAAGGATGGCATTATGGTCTTATGCTGTGTTTTTTCAATCAAAGGTTCAAACTTCAGAATCAAAGATGGCATCAGAAGCATTACTGTTAAAATACTGCAAATAATGCTCTTCCCCAGTACAATACCAATATCTTTACCAATGGAAAACCTCATAAAGAGAAGTGCCATGAACCCGACGAAGGTTGTCATTCCACTGGACAAAATAGATAATGATGCATGTTTCAATGCATTGGTCATTGCCTTCTCTCGATTAGGCTCTGTTTTCTGTTCTTTAATATAGGTATGTAACAGGAAAATGGAG
>JBJENT010000042.1:0-22351 GCA_051880335.1 Lachnospiraceae bacterium | reverse complement strand
TGGAGATCGCAAAGCTTTCCAATCCGCGCCAGGAGGCAAAATATGCGGCCAGATGTATCCGGAAACTGATTCGTGAGAATGGATACCAATACAGGGACATCGCAGTGGTCTGCGGCAATTTGGAGGGGTATAGTTCCCAGATCCGGAATGAGTTTACCAAAATGGACATTCCCTTTTTCCTGGATCAGAATACAGGAATCATGCTAAATCCCTTTGTGGAGTTTATACGGAGCAGTCTTCTTATTGTGGGACAGGATTTTTCCATGGATGGAATCAACCATTATTTGCGGACCGGGTTGACAGATCTTACAGAAAATGAAATCGATGAACTGGATAATTATATACTTGAAATGGGTATCCATGGAAAGAGCAGATGGAGCAAAGCATTTACCTATCTACCCAGTGGGATGGAAGATCCGGCACAGCATCTGGCTATGTTGAATGAACTGCGGGAAAAGGTCATGCATCCTTTTGAAAAGCTACTTTCCATGGAAAAAACTGCCGCAGAGAAAGTCCGTGCACTATACGATTTTATCGTGGAAAGCAATGTCCAGGAAAAACTTTCCGTTTACGAAAAGATGTTTACCGAAAAGGGAGATCTGGCAAGAGCAAAACAGTATCAGCAGATTTATCCTTATATTATGGACCTTCTTTCCCAGATTCATGACCTGCTGGGGGAAGAAGAACTGACCGATAAAGAATTCCGTGACCTGTTGGATGCGGGCTTTTCGGAAATGCAGGTGGGAATCATTCCGCAGAATGTAGACCATATTGTAGTAGGCGATATGGAAAGAACACGTTTAAAAGATGTAAAAGTGCTGCTGTTTCTGGGAGTGAATGATGGAAATATCCCGAAGAATGCAAGCATGGGAGGTATTATTTCAGATATTGACCGGGAATTTTTGCAGACACTTCCCTGGGAATTTGCACCATCCCCCAGACAGAAGATGTATATTCAAAGACTGTACCTTTATATGAATATGACGAAACCTTCCGAAAGATTATACATGTCATTTAGCGCAACAGGGACAGATGGAACATCACTTAGACCTGCATATCTGGTTGAAATGATGAAGAAATTATATCCAAATTTAATAATTAGGATTCCGGAAGAGGAGGATACTTATTTTCAACTGGAAGGATATAAGGACAGCTATGATTATCTGGCAGAAAAACTACGAAGTGTGGCAGAAGGAAAGCTGCAGGGAGAAGAATATAAGCGATTGGTAGCGTTTGTTTCAGCTATGCTGAGGCAGGGAGAAACACAACCGGGGGTACAGCAGGAAATTCAAGCGGAGACGCAACAGGAAATTCAAGCGGAGGCACAGCAGAAGATTCAACAGGAGACTCAAAACGAGACTCAAAATGAGACTCGAAAAGAGACGGATATCCTGCTGAAACAGGCATTTTTACAATATCAGGAGAAAAATCTGCCTGCTTCTCTGGCACTGCAATTATATGGAAACAATCTGGTCGGAAGTATCACCAGGCTGGAAACCTTTGCCTCCTGTGCCTATGAACATTTCCTGAAATATGGGCTTAAGCTGCAGGAAAGGAAAGAATTTGGATTTGAAGCAGTGGATATGGGTAACATTTTCCATAGTGTGCTGGCAGATTTTTCTGCAAAGCTGCCGGAAAATGGATATACCTGGTTTGATTTTCCCAAGGAAGCCGGGGAAAAGATACTGGCCCAGGTGCTGGAAAACTATAGTGCCGCCTATGGAAATGCAGTTCTTTTCGAAAGCGCCAGAAAGCGGTATGTGATCGACCGGATTTACCGTATCCTGAGCCGGACCATCAGCACCATTCAGTACCAGCTTCAGCAGGGCAGTTTTGAACCCAGACATTTTGAAATGGGATTTCAGAAGGTAGAGCGTTTGGAGGATATCGATATTTCTCTGCAGCAGGATGAAAAAATGAAGCTGATCGGAAGAATCGACAGACTGGATGTGTGTGAAGAAAATAACGTATGTTATCTAAAAGTGGTTGATTATAAATCCGGAAATCAGAAATTTGATCTGGTCGCTGTTTATCATGGCCTCCAATTACAGCTTATCACCTATCTGAATGCAGCGATGGATTTTACAAAAGAGGAGTATCCCGATAAGAATGTGATTCCGGCAGGGGTTTTGTATTATCATTTGGATGACCCGATGGTGGAACAGGAGCAGGAAATGACGCCGGAAGAAATCAATCATGAACTGATCAAGCAGCTGCGTATGAGTGGTCTGGTGGATGAACGGGAGGATATTATAAAGCGGATTGACCACACACCGGGACAGACGCTGGAAGTGCTGCCGCTTACCCGTAAAAAGGATGGCACCTATCAAAAAAACAGCATTTTGATGTCCAGCGATCAGATACAGACAGTATCCGAATTTGTTAATGAAAAAATGCTGCAGCTCGGAAAAGATATTTTAAAGGGTAAGGTTCAGAAAAATCCTTACATGCGTGGAGACAAAACTGCATGTACTTACTGCCCTTATCATAATGTATGTGATTTTGACACCAAAGTTCCCGGATACCGGTATCAGATGATTCCGGAGGAAAGCCGGGACCAGGTTCTGGAGAAGATGAAGGAGAGTTCCGAAACATAATGCAATGCCTGGAAATGTAAAAGTCCGATTGCAAAAGTATGAATGTAAAAGTTTGAATGGAAAGAAAAGGTAGTAGCAGATGAAGATCCAGTTTACGAAACCACAGCAGTTGGTTATTCAATCCCATCATGAAAATATATTGGTTTCTGCGGCGGCAGGTTCCGGAAAAACCGCTGTTCTTGTGGAGCGTATTCTTCAAATGATCAGCAGAGATCAGGAACCGGTGGATATCGACAGGCTTTTGATCGTAACCTTTACGAAGGCTGCAGCAAGTGAGATGCGGGAACGTATCAGCAATGGGATCGCAGAAAGGCTTGCACAGAATCCGGAAAATCAGCACCTGCAAAGACAGTCTGCTCTGATTCATAATGCTCAGATCACCACAATAGACAGTTTTTGCCTGTTTGTTATACGGAATCATTTTCAGGAGATTGGCCTGGATCCTGCATTTCGTGTTGCAGATGAAGGGGAAATGAAACTTCTCATGCAGGATGTCCTGGAGGAAATACTGGAAGAAGCCTACGAAGAGAAAAAGGAAGCCTTCTGCCAACTGGTGGAAGGGTATTGCCCCGGAAAAAGAGATACTTTTTTAGAGGAAAATATTAAGGATCTGTATCGGTTTGCCATGAGCTATCCCTGGCCGGAGAAGTGGCTTTTACAGCATAAAATGGATCATCATATGGAGTCTGTGCAGGAACTTCTGGATTCGGAATTGATACATTATCTGGAAGATTATCTGAAGCAGCTGTTTGAAGAGTGCAGAAATCAGATGTTGCTATGTCATCAGATCTGTTTGCAGCCGGATGGCCCATATATGTACGAAGAATCTGTAGAAGAAACGCTGGACCAGTTACAAAAGCTGTGTGAAGAAAGTACCTATGAGAGATATGGTCTGGCACTGGAAAGGGTTTCATTTTCCAGGCTTTCTTCGAAAAAGGATGATTCTGTCAATGGAGAGAAACGGAAATGGGCACAGGGAATCCGGAATCAGGTCAAGGACCAGCTGAAAAAGATTCAGGAGAAATATTTCTTAACAAGTCCGGAAGGCGTTTTGCTTCAGATGGAAAAAATGGATGCCTTAATGCAGGAATTGGTTGATCTGACCCTGCTTTTTGCAAAGCGGTTTGAGGAGAAAAAGAGAGAAAAGAATCTTCTTGATTTTTCTGATATGGAACATCTGGCCCTGCAGATATTATGCCGGGAAGAGGATGGAAAAATAGTTGCCACAGAGGCGGCAAAGGATATGCGAAGTTACTTTGCGGAAATCATGATAGATGAGTACCAGGACAGCAATCTGGTTCAGGAATGCATTTTATCCTGCATTTCCGGTGAAGAAGATGGAAATTATAACCGGTTTATGGTAGGCGATGTAAAGCAGAGCATCTACAAATTTCGATTGGCCAGACCGGAACTGTTTATGGAGAAATATCAGACTTATCAAACGGAACCGGGAAATCATCACCGGATTGATCTTTCCCAGAATTTCCGAAGCCGCAAAGAAGTGATTGATACTACAAATCTGATCTTCCAGCAGTTGATGGCACCGGATCTGGGCAAAATTGCGTATGATGAAAGCGCAAGGCTTTACTGCGGTGCGGTTTATCCGGAGATGAATTGTCACGGTGAAAATGTTGAGGCCACAGATGTGACAGATGCTGCAGGTCAAATTTGCACAAATCAATTTGCAGCAGAATTTCTGATGCTCAGCCCGGATACAGAATCGGAGGAGAAAGAGGCCTTTCAGGAAGCCGGAATGATAGCTTTGCGAATCCAGAAACTGATTCGGGAGCAGTTTGTTACGGACAAAAAGACCGGCACGCTTCGAAAGGCAACCTATGGCGATATCGTTATTTTGCTGCGTGGCGGCGGGGACTATGAAGAGGCACTTCGGGAAACTTTGGAAGAGAAAAATATTCCTTGCTTCATTCAGTCCAAGACAGGGTATTTTCAAACCAGAGAAATCAGCCAGATCATGCAGGTGCTCCGGGTGTTGGACAATCCGTTACAGGATATTCCCTGCTATGGTGCAATGACCTCTGCTTTTGGAGGATTTGATGAAGAGGAAATTGCCAGAATTTCAGCAGCCTGTCCGGATACAAAATATCTTTTCCGTAAGGTTGAAAAATATATAATAACGCATGATATTCAAACGGGTGATGATCAAGCACTGGTACGTAAGTGTGAGGACTTTTTACATCTTGTAAAAGAGTTCCGAAGTTATGTTCCTTATATGGCAATTTCAGAACTGCTGGAAAAACTGATGGAAGACCATTTTTATCTGGAATATGTTACTGCCAGTCCCGGAGGAATGCAGCGCAGGGCAAATGTTCAGCTCCTGCTGGAAAAGGCTGCCGCATTTGAGCAGACAAGTTTTAAAGGTCTGTACCATTTTATCCGTTATATCGATCAGATTGAAAAGAACGATGTGGACTACGGGGAGGCCAATGTGCTGGATGAAAATGCGGATGTGGTCCGCATTATGACCATTCATAAAAGTAAGGGACTGGAATTCCCAATCTGCATTGTTGCCGGAATGGGGAAAAAATTGAATAAGACGGATTCCCGGAAAGCGATTTTGACAGATGTGGACATGGGAATTGCGGCGGATTATGTAGATCCGTACCTTCGTGTAAAAGGGAAAAACCTCCGGAAAAATATCATGGCACGAAAAATTCTGTTAGACGGGCAGGCTGAGGAACTTCGTGTGCTTTATGTAGCTTTGTCCCGAGCTAAAGAGAAACTTATAATAACGGGCGTTATGAAAGACGTAGAGAAGGCTATAGAAAATAATCTGGCTGTTTTACATAGCTCTGATATGCTTCTGCCCTATTCACTCAGGACAGAAGCAGGAAGTTTTATGGATTTGCTATTTAGTTCACTGATTCGAACCACTGCCATGCAGCCTGTTTTGGAACAGTGCGGCTATGACATAAAGCCTGCGTTATCTCTGGAATCCGGAATAAAATGTTGTCTGGCAGATGCTTCAAGTCTGACACAGGAGGATATGGAGGAAACGGTAAACAAAGTTTTTGAATGGGAACGCTTCAAAAATGATTTAAGAACATGCGTAATTAAAGATGAAATGACAGAAAGCATGCAAAAAAGGTTTGATTATGTCTATCCTTATCAGAATTTGCAGAATCTTTATACAAAGACATCGGTTTCTGAATTAAAAATGGCTGTAATCCATGATCAGGAGCAGGAAGGCGAGGCAAAGCTGTTCGAAGAGGAAATTCCATTACCTTATCTGCCTTCTTTTTTAAAGGGCGAAGAAAAGGTGAGCGGGACCGTTCGAGGCAGCGCTATGCACCGGATGATGGAACTTTTGGATCTGCAAAGAGATTACACGACCGAATCTTTAAAGGCTTATATTCTGGAAATGGTTCAATCAGGAAAAATGTCTGATGAATATGGAGAAGCTGTACAGCCTGCAAAAGTACTACACTTTCTGAAGACAGATCTGGCAGGACGAATGAAAGCTGCGGATAAGGCAGGCAAACTGTATCTGGAACAGCCTTTTGTGCTGGGGCTGGCGGCAAACCGGTTGAAAGAAGAATTTCCGGCCGGAGAACAGGTGTTGATCCAGGGTATCATTGATGCCTTTTTCTATGAAGAAGATGAGATCGTGCTGATGGATTACAAAACGGACGTGGTGGATTCTCCACAGGATCTGCTCCACCGCTACAGAGTTCAGTTGGAATATTATAAGGAAGCCTTGGAACGGATCACGCAGAAAAAAGTAAAACAGGTTCTGATATATTCCTTCTATTTTGAAAGGGAGATTGAAGTGAAATGAACTTTATATTGTGCTGACTCTCCAAGTATGCTATTCTAAAAAAGCATGATACATAGCATTACTCTGGAGAGTCTCTGTGGGGTGGAGCCCACAAAGCGCCGAAGGTGTACGGCAGTCTGCATGACTGTTAATCTCTCAGGCAAAAGGACAGAGCATATTTCTATATGTTCCTCTCTGGAGAGCTGATTTTTATCAGCTCTTTTTTGTTATGGCGACGAGGAAAATACTCGGCGTGCTTGCACGCATGAGTATTTGACGACCGCTAATCAGAGCGAGATTCGCTGGGGCGTATCTCGTCTCTGTTATTGCAAAAAATATTCTGCATACAAAACAAAGGGAAAAGAGGTAGAAAAAATGTTAGAACAAATCAGTAGTATTCTTAGTGCAATTGATGATTTCGTCTGGGGAATCCCCCTCATTGTACTTATCCTGGTGGTAGGTATCTTTTTGACGATACGTTTGCGTGGGGTTCAGTTTACCCAGTTGGGCTATGCCATTAAGCTGATCTTTAAAAATGACAGTTCCGGTAAAAGTGGTGAAATCAGTAGTTTCGCAGCGTTGTGTACTGCACTTTCCGCAACCATTGGTACCGGAAATATCGTTGGTGTAGCGACTGCTATTGTGGCCGGTGGACCAGGTGCACTTTTCTGGATGTGGGTGGCAGCACTCCTTGGAACTGCTACGAAATTTACGGAATGTATGTTGGCCATGAAATTCAGACAGGTAAAAGAAGACGGACATATTGTAGGAGGTCCTTTCTTTTATATTGAAAATGGTATGGGCAAGAGATGGAAATGGCTTGGAAAGATTTTCGCATTCTTTGGTGTTGGTGTAGGTCTTCTTGGTATAGGAACTTTTACACAGATCAATGGTATTTCCAGTGCGGTGAACAATTTCTTTGATCCACAGAACAGCTGGACTGTTGACCTGTTTGGTCGTACATATTCCTATACCGTTGTGATTGCAGGTCTTCTGGTCACATTATTTGTAGGTCTGGTTATCATAGGCGGTTTGAAGAGAATTTCCAGAATTGCAGAAATTGTTGTTCCGTTTATGGCAGTTTTATATATTGTATCAGCACTTCTTGTTATCATCTGCAATATTACCAAAGTACCTGCAGCGATCGTGGAAATCGTTGAGAGCGCTTTTGGCCTTCGTGCAGCAGCAGGTGGAGCATTGGGAGCAGTTGTGCTGGCTATGCAGAAGGGTATTGCCCGTGGTATTTTCTCCAATGAAGCTGGTCTTGGTAGCGCACCTATCGCAGCTGCAGCAGCACAGGTAGATGAGCCGGTGCAGCAGGGTCTGGTTTCCATGATGGGTACCGTAATTGACACACTTGTCATTTGTACCCTGACAGGTCTTACCATTGTACTTACCGGTGCATGGGATATGGGACTGGAAGGTGTTGCGGTAACTACCAAAGCATTCCAGATTGGTCTTCCGTTCCCGGAAGTTGTGGCATCTTTCATTTTAATGATTTCTCTGGTATTCTTTGCATTTACTACCATTCTGGGATGGGATTATTATTCTGAAAAATGTCTGGAATATCTGACAGGCGGAAATATGAAAGCAGTGAAGGCATATCGCTGGATTTACATTCTGGCAGTTTTCATTGGACCATATATGACTGTTGCAGCGGTTTGGACTATTGCAGATATTTTCAATGGACTTATGGCACTTCCGAACCTGATTGCACTGATTGCGTTAAGCGGTGTGGCTGCAATTGAAACCAAAGATTATCTGACTTATAAAAAGAAAGGGAAATAAAGAGCAGCAGAATTCATTCCTGGGCATATAAATGTTCTGGTTAGGTTGTATTTATCCTAAAATATATGTATACTATAGAAAAAGAAACCATGGAGGTGCTAATATGACTATAGATACGAATACAATGATTTCCATTTCAGAAGCAAACCAGAACTTTTCTAAAGTAGCAAGGCTCGTAGATGAATTGGGTTCTGCAGTAATTTTGAAGAATAATGTCCCTAGATATCTTGTTATAGATTTCAGCAAAGCTGATAAGGACATGATTGCTTCAGATGAGGATGTGTTAAGTATTTCTCAGAAATTGATAGCACAGAACAAGGAAGCTTACGAGGTGCTTGCTAAATGAAAAACTGAGTAAAGGCTACAAGATTAGTGTATTTTAATTTATTGGTCATATTATACAAGGAATTACAGGTTCTTCGGAGCCTGTTTTTACTTTCAGAACACCAAAAAGGAGCTGATGCTCCATAGATTATTCATCTATTTTACAACAGCCCCTTATAGTAGATAAAAACAGCGGCCTATTCAGAAGCCAGAGCTTTTACACGCTTCATTGCAGCTTTAACAGCAGGAATAGAAATGATAACAACCGTTATCAATGCTTCTACGATTACGAATCCATAGTTGTAAACAACCGGATAGATAAATGCCAGTGATGCAGGGAATTCTTCCGGCATAGAATCCATCCAGAAGAAGTAGCCGCCCAGGGTATTAAACAATGCTCTGAAAAAGACTGCAACCAGATATCCCTTCAGAAGGCCATTTTTACTTTTGCAGAAGAAACCGGAAAAGCCCAGTGCGGCGAAAGCAAAGACATAATCAAAGAGAACCTGCATCGGAGACAGCATCCATGCACCGCCATCCTGAAACAGCTGTAATAAACTGTATGCCAGACCACTCATGATACCGATGACCGGACCATACCAATATCCGATGAGTGTTACGAATAACATGGAACAAAGTGTTACAGAACCACCGAAAGGCATGTCAATCAGTTTTACATAAGAAAGAAGAAATGCAAGTGCCAGTGCAACTGCGGAAAAGACAGTCTGCTTTGTGGAAATTCTTCTTTTTGTTTCCTCCTTTAACTGTTTTTGATCTGCTTTGATCTGTTTTTTGTTGGCTTTCAGATCACTTTTTGCTTCTTTTAATTCTGATTTGGTACGTACCAGTGCAAGTGCCAATACTAAAATCAGGCAGATGACTAACAGGGTGATCATACCGGGTTGGGTGAGGAAGTAGTAACCATCCTCAAAAGTTACAAATTTGGACATAAAAAAACCTCCTTTTGGTTTGCCAGGAGGAAGTGTCGATTAGGAAAAACGGATTGTGTCATTACAAATAATTTTCTCTAATGCCTGCTTCCTTACGTCGGTATTATCCGATTCAAGTAGTAAGGGTCAGAAGATTAGCTCTTCAATCTCAGCCTTAAGCTCCCCTAGCAATTTGTATTATGTTGTATGGTATTGGCTGTTACAGCCACTTCATACTTTATATGGATAACGAGAAAAAGTCAATATAATTTGTGAGTTTTCGAGTTTATTAAAATATGATAGAGTAATAAGAGCTTGGAAAGTAAATGATACAGAAGAAAAACAAGCGCCACAGAAGAAAAAAGTGACACGAAAAAGAAATAAGCGTCGCTGAAGAATAAAAGTGGTGCCGAAGAAAGGTAAGCGCTGCAGGAAACGAGGATAATAAAAGATGAAAAGAAACAGACCCGCCGGAGGATTGTGGAACATTATTTATCCAATATTAATCTACTATGCAGGATACTATGTGGTATGTGCGGTAGGTATCGTGTTGTTTCAGACCTTTGCAGTACAGACTCTTACCCCTGTGTGGAATGGTATTTTAAAGGGAGCCTGCATGCTTGGAGGACTGGCTTTTTTATATCCGGTGATTTTGCAGGAGAAAGAAAAGCGTGATTTTCGAAAGATAAAGACCATATCCTTTTTCACCGTTGCAGCATTTAGCTGCTGTGCAGTGGTATTTATGAACATCCTTGTAGAAAAATCTGGACTGATTCAGAATTCCGAAGTCTTCCAGCAGTCCTCGGAAAGGCAGTTTGCAGTGCCACTCTGGCTTGGGCTGGTACTGTATGGCATCATTGCACCTTTCGCGGAAGAGGTTTTATTCCGGTTTATCCTGATGAATCGGATCAAAGACTGGACCGAAGGCCTGGTCGCCGGCGTTCTGATTTCTTCCGCTTTGTTCGGTATCTATCATGGAAATGTGGTACAGGGTGTGTATGCATTTGTTCTTGGAAGCGTACTGGCCATGATTTATTTATATTATGGAAATATTCTGGCGGCGATAGTGTTTCATGGGATTGGAAACATAATCATCTTTTTAAGCGGCATTTATTCGGAGATGTATCGTTTGCTTTTTGAACAGATACCATGGTACGTGTATTTGCTGGTATTTATTATATTTGCTACGTCTTACTGCTATAGGTTTTGGAAGCGGAAACGGGAAAATCCATGAAAACAAAAAAGTTGTGACTATCGGGATAAGTTTTCCGTATGAAAACATAAAAACCTAAATAAAAAATAGCAAAACAGTGAAAATTGATAAAATAGGCATTAATTGTCCGACAATTTACCATATAACATCAAATTGTCGAATTATCAGACAATTCAGAAAAATTTACCTGTTTACAAATAGAAAAAGCTGTTGTATAGTGTTCTAGAGGTCGCAAAGGAGCGAGTATATCGCTTCCTTTGCGACCTCATTTTTTATATTTTTAAACAAGATATCCAAGGATCGCAACCGATTCTTTTTATAAAAGCATGGAGGGACGAGAAATGTTTGATGTAAAAAACGATTTGCCACAGGCACCTTTATACAGACCGGAGTTTGAACACGATAACTGCGGTATTGGTGCATGCGTCAATATCAAAGGCGTAAAAAGCAGGGATACCGTGGAAAACGCCCTGAAGATCGTAGAGAATCTGGAACACAGAGCAGGAAAAGATGCGGAAGGAAAAACCGGTGACGGTGTTGGTATTTTGACACAGGTACCACACAAGTTTTTCAAAAAAGTAACCAAAGCTCTGGGGATTAAAATAGGTGGAGAAAGAGAATATGGCGTCGGCATGTTTTTCTTCCCACAGGATGAATTCCAGCGTAATCAGGCGAAGAAGATGTTTGAAATCATTGTGGAAAAAGAAGGCCTGGAATTTCTGGGATGGAGAGAAGTTCCCAATTATCCGGAAGTACTGGGACATAAAGCAGTGGAATGTATGCCCTGCATCATGCAGGCCTTTGTGAAAAAACCTGCGGATGTGGAAAAAGGACTTCCATTTGACCGGAAACTGTATATTGTTCGAAGAATCTTTGAGCAGTCCACAGAGGTAACCTATGTGGTTTCCCTGTCCAGCAGAACCATCGTTTATAAAGGTATGTTTCTGGTAGGACAGCTGCGTACCTTCTTTGCTGACCTGCAGGATAAGGATTATGAATCTGCCATTGCCATTGTGCATTCCAGATTTTCAACCAATACCAATCCTTCCTGGGAAAGAGCCCATCCAAACCGTTTTATTGTACATAACGGAGAGATCAATACTATCCGTGGTAACGCAGATAAGATGCTGGCCCGGGAAGAGAATATGGAATCAGAATACCTGAAAGATCAGCTTACCAAGGTGCTTCCGGTGATCAATGCCTCCGGTTCGGACTCTGCCATGCTGGATAATACACTGGAATTCCTGGTTATGAGCGGAATGGATTTGCCTCTTGCAGTGATGATCACCATTCCGGAACCATGGGCGAACAATAAGACCATGAGCCAGAAAAGACGTGATTTCTATCAATATTATGCGACCATGATGGAGCCTTGGGATGGTCCGGCATCGATCCTGTTTTCCGATGGTGATGTGATGGGGGCTGTACTGGACAGAAACGGTCTGCGTCCTTCCCGATATATGATCACCGATGACGATACCCTGATTCTTTCCTCCGAAGTCGGAGTGCTGGATGTGGACCCTTCCAAAATACTGGTAAAAGAAAGACTGCACCCGGGCAAAATGCTTCTGGTAGATACGGTATCCGGCCGGGTAATCGGGGATGATGAGATCAAAGAAAAATATGCCTCCAGAGAACCTTACGGTGAATGGCTGGATTCTCATCTGGTGACCCTGCATGAATTGAAAATTCCAAATGAAAGAGTACCGGAATTTTCCTATATAGAAAGACAAAAACTTCAGAAGGCCTTTGGCTATACCTATGAGGAAATGAAAAGCAGCATCCTGCCCATGGCAAAGACCGGCGCAGAGGCTACAGCAGCAATGGGAATTGATGTGCCCCTTCCTGTATTATCCAAAGCCCATCATCCGTTGTTCCATTCTTTCAAGCAGCTGTTTGCCCAGGTAACCAACCCTCCGATTGATGCAATCCGTGAGGAAATCGTTACCTCAACCACCATGTATATCGGAAAAGACGGAAATCTTCTGGAAGAAAAGCCGGATAACTGCACGGTACTGAAAATTAATAATCCGATTTTGACCAATACGGACTTACTGAAAATCAAAAATCTGGATAGAGAAGGCTTCAAGGTAGCTGTTGTTCCGATTACCTATTATAAGAATACCAGCCTGGAAAAGGCCATTAACAGACTGTTTCTGGAAGCAGACAGACAGTTCCGTGATGGAGTTACCATTTTGATCCTTTCCGACAGGGGCGTGGATGAAAACCATGTGGCTATCCCTTCCCTGCTGGCAGTATCTGCCCTGAACCAGCATCTGGTTGTAACGAAAAAACGCACCAGCGTTTCTGTGATTCTGGAATCCGCAGAACCCAGGGAAGTACATCATTTTGCAACCCTTCTCGGTTTTGGTGCTTCTGCTATCAACCCATATCTGGCACAGGATACCATCAAAGAGCTGATTGAAAATCATATGCTGGATAAGGATTACTATGCTGCAGTAGATGATTATAACGATGCAGTGCTTCACGGAATCGTAAAAATTGCATCTAAAATGGGTATTTCCACCATCCAGTCCTATGATGGTTCCAAGATTTTTGAAGCAATCGGTCTGGATAAGAGCGTGATCGATACCTACTTTACCGGTACCGTCTGCCGCGTAGGAGGCATTACCTTAAAAGACATTGAAAATGATGTCAATGAACTGCATTCCATGGCTTTTGACCCGCTGGGACTGGAAACCGATCTTTCCCTGGATAACCCGGGACATCATCAGATGAGAAGCGGTGCCGACGAACATTTATATAATCCGGCCACCATTCACATGCTGCAGGAATCCACCAGACGCGGTGATTACGACATGTTCAAACAGTACACTGCCATGATCACCAAGGAAGATTCCATCAAAAATCTGCGTGGACTGATGGATTTCAATTATGCAGAAAAACCGGTGCCCATTGAAGAAGTAGAAAGTGTAGATAAGATTGTGACCCGTTTTAAAACCGGTGCTATGTCCTATGGTTCCATTTCCAAGGAAGCCCATGAGACCCTGGCCATTGCCATGAACCATCTTCATGGAAAATCCAATACCGGTGAAGGCGGCGAAGATGAGGAACGTTTAACCATATCGGAAGATGGAGAAAACCGCTGCTCCGCTATCAAGCAGGTGGCATCAGGACGTTTCGGTGTAACCAGTAAATATCTGATCAGTGCCCAGGAAATTCAGATCAAAATGGCCCAGGGTGCAAAACCGGGTGAAGGTGGTCACCTTCCGGGCGGAAAAGTATATCCCTGGATTGCAAAGACCAGACATTCCACACCGGGTGTAAGTCTGATCTCTCCGCCACCGCATCATGATATTTATTCCATCGAAGATCTGGCACAGCTGATCTACGATTTGAAAAATGCCAACAGACAGGCAAGAATTTCTGTGAAACTGGTTTCCGAAGCCGGCGTGGGAACGGTAGCTGCCGGTGTGGCAAAAGCAGGTGCCCAGGTAATTCTGGTATCCGGCTATGACGGTGGTACCGGTGCTGCTCCGAAAAATTCCATTCACAATGCAGGTCTTCCATGGGAGCTGGGACTGGCAGAAACGCACCAGACCCTGATCCAGAATGGACTTCGAAATAAAGTACGTATCGAAACAGACGGTAAGCTGATGACCGGACGGGATGTGGCAATCGCTGCCATTCTGGGCGCAGAGGAATTTGGCTTTGCAACTGCTCCACTGGTAACTATGGGATGCGTGATGATGCGTGTCTGCAATCTGGATACCTGTCCGGTAGGCGTAGCTACACAGAATCCGGAGCTTCGCAAACGATTCCGCGGCAAACCGGAATATGTGGAAAATTTCATGAAATTTATCGCACAGGAGCTGCGTGAATACATGGCTAAGCTGGGCGTGCGCAGGGTAGATGAACTGGTAGGAAGAACGGAACTTCTGAAAGTGAAAGAAAACCTTCCGGAACGTTTCCGCAAGATTTCTTTAAATCAGATCATGGATAATCCATACGAAGGTATGAAAAAGAGCGTGATCTTTGATCCCAAGCAGGTCTATGATTTTGAATTGGAAAAAACGCTGGATGAAAAAGTGCTGTTAAAACAGCTTGGGAAAGCACTGGAAACCGGACAAAAGAGAAGCCTGGAAGTAGATGTAAGCAATACAGACAGAACCTTCGGTACGATCTTTGGTTCCGAAATTACCCGAAAATACGGAAACAGCCTGGATGAGGACTCTTACCGGATTCTGTGTAACGGGGCCGGTGGACAGAGCTTTGGTGCCTTTATTCCGAAAGGACTTACCCTGGAGCTGGTGGGTGACAGCAACGATTACTTCGGAAAAGGATTGTCCGGCGGTAAGCTGATCGTTTATCCGCCAAAGGGAAGTACCTTTAAGCAGGATGAAAATATTATTGTAGGCAACGTGGCTTTATATGGTGCCACATCCGGTAAGGCTTATATCAACGGTGTGGCCGGGGAACGTTTCTGTGTTCGTAATTCCGGTGCCATCGCAGTGGTAGAGGGTGTCGGCGATCATGGCTGCGAATATATGACAGGCGGCCGCGTGGTGATCATTGGACAGGTAGGTAAAAACTTTGCAGCCGGCATGAGCGGCGGTGTAGCTTATGTACTGGACCAGAACAATGATCTTTATACAAAAATCAATAAATCAATGGTTTCTTCTTATGAAATCACTTCCAAATATGACGTTCAGGAACTGAAGGACATGATCAAAGAACATGTTGCTTTGACGAATTCCGTTAAAGGCAAGGAGATTCTGGATAATTTCGGAGAATACCTGCCGAAATTCAAGAAGATCATTCCGCATGATTATGAAAAGATGCTGAAATTGATCGTTCAGATGGAAGAAAAAGGATTGAGTGCAGAACAGGCACAGATAGAAGCTTTTTACGCAAGCAAAGCAGCAAAATAGTAAGCAGTAGAAAAAAGCAGCAGAAAAATTGCAGAATTGAGAAAGCAGAAAAAAGCTTCAGAGAATGAAAAGCAACAAAATAAGGAGAAATATCATGGGAAAACCAACTGGATTTTTAGATTATGAGCGTGAAACCTCGGCAGCAGAATCCCCGAAATCACGTATCAAACATTTTAATGAATTTCATGAACACCTGCCAATGGAAAAACAGAAACTGCAGGGCGCCCGCTGCATGGACTGTGGCGTTCCCTTCTGCCAGGCAGGAATGAATATATGCGGAATGACCTCCGGATGCCCTCTGCACAATCTGGTGCCGGAGTGGAATGATCTGGTTTATATGGGAAACTGGCGTGAAGCCTATAACAGACTGCATAAGACCAATAATTTCCCGGAATTTACCTCCAGAGTATGTCCGGCCCTTTGTGAAAATGCATGTACCTGTGGACTGGATGGGGATCCGGTATCCAGTAAGGAAAATGAATATGCCATCATTGAAAATGCTTATAAACAGGGATATGCGGATGCAAAGCCACCTCAGGTAAGAACGGGAAAGACGGTAGCTGTCATCGGTTCCGGACCATCCGGTCTGGCAGTGGCAGACCAGCTCAACCGAAGAGGCCACAAGGTCACTGTATTTGAGCGTTCCGACCGTGTAGGCGGACTTCTGATGTATGGTATTCCGAATATGAAGATGGAGAAGCACGTCATTGACCGTAAGATCAAAATCATGGAAGAAGAAGGCATCACCTTTGTAACCGGTGCAGATATCGGGAAAACCATGAAAGCAGAAAAAATACTGAAGGACTTTGACCGGGTAGTGCTGGCCTGTGGTTCTTCTAATCCAAGGGACATATCCGCTCCGGGAAGAGATGCAAAAGGTATTTATTTTGCAGTGGACTTTTTGACCAGAAATACCAAGAGTCTGCTGGATTCTGATTTTGCGGATAAGGCATATGTGGAAACAAAAGATAAGCATGTGGTCATCATCGGTGGTGGTGATACCGGAAATGACTGTGTAGGAACCAGCATCCGCCATGGATGCAAATCGGTGACACAGATTGAGATGATGCCCAAAGCACCGGATCAGAGAGCGGAGGATAATCCGTGGCCTGAATGGCCAAAAATCTGTAAGACAGACTATGGTCAGGAAGAGGCAATCGCTGTATTCGGACACGATCCCCGTATCTATGAAACTACGGTAAAAGAGTTTATCAAAGATAAAAACGGTAATCTGAAAGCAGTAAAAATTGTGAAACTGAATTGGAGCAAGGACCCGGAAAGCGGACGCATGAAGATGGAAGAAATTCCGGGCAGTGAACAGATACTGGATTGTGATGTTCTGATCATTGCAGCAGGTTTTTTGGGAAGTCAGAAATATGTGACCGATGCTTTTAAGGTGGAAACAGATGCCAGAAGCAATGTAAAAACCGCCGAAGGAAGCTTTGCTACCAATGTAGAACGGGTCTATACCGCCGGAGACATGCATACCGGCCAGTCCCTTGTGGTAAAAGCCATTAGGCAGGGACGGGAATGTGCCCGTGAAGTAGATTTAAGCCTGATGGGATATACCAATCAGGTGGTACAGTAAAATGAATTGACTTAGCCGAACGACTTATTTTATAATTTTTCTTATAAAGTTTAGTCGTTCGGCTAAATTTTTGCATTTTAACGAAATTTTTGCATTTTAACGAAATTGTTGCGCGGCGAAGAGAAGCTGGCATGAAGAATAGGTATACTTATGGAAATATATACTTCGGTCCGAAACCTGGTGGAGTTCATCATGCGTTCCGGCGATATTGACAATCGAAAAGCAGCTCCGGAAGATGCCATGCAGGAGGGCAGCAGGATTCACCGCATGATACAAAGGCGTATGGGCTCCGATTATCGAAGCGAGGTAACACTGCGCTATTTATACAGGACGGAAAACTACGACATCATCATCGAAGGAAGAGCAGATGGAATCGTCGGGGGATTAACACAGGAAACATCGGAAAAGAAGAACGAAGTCGCCGCCTTGGAAAGTAATGACACGGTCGTCATAGATGAAATTAAGGGAACCTACCGGGACTTGGAAAAGATGAAAGAGCCGGTGCCGGTTCATCTGGCGCAGGCTAAGTGTTATGCCTATATTTATGCCCATGACTTTCAGCTTTCCGACATACGCGTCAGAATGACATACTGCAATATGGATACAGAAGAAATCCGATATTTTCATTATGACTATACCTATCAGGAGCTTTCGGAGTGGTTTGAAGAACTGATCGGAAAGTACCGCAAATGGGCAGATTATACCTATGAGTGGGATCTGATCCGTCAGGAATCCATTCACAAAACCCAGTTTCCCTTTCCCTACAGACCGGGACAAAAGGAACTGGTGTCCTATGTTTATCAGACAATCTATCACAAAAAGAAATTATTTATAGAAGCTCCCACCGGAGTGGGGAAAACCATTTCTACGGTATTCCCGTCTGTCAAAGCAGTGGGGGAGGACAGAGCAGAAAAAATCTTTTATTTAACTGCCAAGACCATAACCAGAACCGTAGCCGAAGAGGCATTTGCTATTTTAAGAGAGCATGGACTATGCTTTAAAACCGTGATATTAACTGCAAAGGACAAAATCTGTTTTACCGGAGAGAGCGAATGTAATCCGGTGGCATGTCCCTATGCAAAAGGCCACTATGACAGGATAAATGATGCCATTTATGACATGTTGACTCATGAAGTCAGTTTTACAAGAGAGCTGATCGAGCAATACGCCATGAAGCATCAGGTATGTCCTTTTGAGATGTGTCTGGATATGAGTCTTTTTGCCGATGGCATTATCTGTGACTATAATTACGTTTTTGATCCCCATGTTTATCTACGCCGGTTTTTTGCAGAAGGAGTAAGCGGAAATTATCTGTTTCTGGTAGATGAAGCCCATAATCTGCTGGATCGTGGCAGAGAAATGTACAGCGCAGTGTTGCGGAAAGAAGATTTCCTGGAATGTAAAAAGGCAGTAAAACTCTACGATAAACGTATGGCAGTGGCACTGGAGAAATGTAATCGGAACTTGCTGCAATATAAAAAGGAATGTGAAAACTATCAGATTGTAACCAACATAGAGAGCTTTGTTCTGTCCCTGAACAGACTGGCGGCCCGCATGGAAGAATTCCTGGAAAAACATGACGACAGTCCTGTCAGGAAGGAAGTGCTGGAGTTCTATTTTGAAGTTTCCCATTTTCTGCTGATATACGATAAGATGGATGACAGTTATGTTATGTATACAGAAATGGAATCAGATGGTTCTTTTATACTGAAACTGTTCTGTGTCAATCCGGCAAAGAATCTGAGAGAATGTATGGAGAGAGGAAAAAGCACCATTCTCTTTTCCGCAACGCTTCTTCCTATTCAGTACCACAAGAGACTTCTGGGAGGAACTGAGAAGGATTATGAGGTGTATGCTCATTCCATTTTTGATCCGGAGAAGCGGGGACTTTTTATCGGTACAGATGTAACCAGCAAATATACCAGACGGGGATTCGACGAATATCACAAGATTGCTTCCTATATTAAAAATATTACAGCGGCGAAAAAAGGAAACTATATGATCTTTTTCCCCTCCCATGCTTTCTTGAAACAGGTATATGAAATTTATGAAGAGATGTTTCTGGATATGGAAACAGAAGAGTGCCTGGTACAGGAAGAATATATGAAAGAAGAGCAGCGGGAAGCTTTTCTGGCAAGATTTAAGGAGAAGAAGGAGAAATTCGAAAATACTGAAGAAGGAGCGGAAACGGAAGCAGGTAAAAAAGCAGATGAAAAAGCAGGTGAAAAAGTAGGTGAAAAAGCTGGTCAAAAAACCCTGCTGGGTTTCTGTGTTATGGGCGGAATCTTTGGGGAAGGTATCGACTTAAAACATGACAGCCTGATCGGTGTGCTGATTGTGGGGACCGGACTTCCGCAGGTATGTAACGAGCGGGAGATCATGAAAAAATTTTTTGATGAAGAATCCGGCAATGGTTTTGACTATGCCTATCAGTATCCGGGGATGAATAAAGTTTTGCAGGCAGCAGGCAGAGTGATTCGAACCAGTACTGATGTGGGAATCGTGGCTCTTCTGGACGAAAGATTTCTGCAAAGGAGCAATCTCAGGATGTTTCCGCGGGAATGGAATAATTATAAGACAGTCAACCGGGATACGGTAGGGGACTGCGTGGAGGAATTCTGGAAGAAATAGAAGAACTGAATGCACGTAACCGTGCAATTTCTTCTTTATATGGTGCTACTTTTACAGATGGATCTTCGGGGGAAGGTACATATGGTGTTTCCAGAATTTTTGGAACAGAGGCCAGCACCGGATGATGGACGATTCGGGCAAGTGCGTCAAAGCCGATCGCACCGTCGCCGAGATTGGCATGTCTGTCTTTCATGGCTCCCTGCTCATTCTTGCTGTCATTGATATGTATTGCTGCAATCTGTGATGTGCCGATGATTTTATCAAAGGATTCCAGTATCCCATCAAAATCATTTTTCACATCGAATCCGGCATCATGTAAATGACAGGTGTCAAAACATACTCTTAGCTTCTCGTTGTGAATGGTGCCATCGTAAATGGCAGCTAATTCTTCAAAATTTCTTCCAATTTCAGAACCTTTTCCGGCCATGGTTTCCAGTGCAATATATACCGGTGTATCTGCTGTCAATATTTCATTTAAACCTTTTACGATTTGCTGGATGCCTTTTTCTACTCCTTCTCCCACATGTGATCCGGGGTGTAATACCATGACTTTGCTTCCCATTCCGTGACAGCGTGTGATCTCTTTTTCTAAAAAGCTGGTTGCCAGTTCAAAGGTCTCCGGCTTTACTGCATTTCCTAAATTGATGATATATGGTGCGTGGATGATGAAATCTTCTATCCCGTTTTCTTCCATTAACTTATGGGCCTGTGGGATGCATAATTCATCCAGCTCTTTTCTTCTTGTGTTTTGGGGTGCACCTGTATATACCATGAATGTATTGGCCCCATAGGATAGTGCCTCTTTCACTGATCCTAAAAACATCTCTTTTCCACTCATTCCTACATGAGATCCTATTTTTAATTCCTGCATTTTTGTTCTCCTGATTTCTATACTTTCTAAATTCCTATTTTTACGAATTTCAATTCTTTTATATTCTATTTTTTTAATTTCTGTTTTCTTTTTTGGTTTTTCAAAATTTCATTTTTCTATGATCTAAGAATTTCACTATATGTGACCTGAAAAATAAAAAGACTGATTGAGTCAACAAATTTCTGACCACAACATATTGTATCATGTATTTAAATAAAATACCAGATTAGAGGTGACATAATTCGTAAAAAACAGGCATTATGTAGTGTAAATATTGTGTAAAAACAACTCATATGACATTTAATTATCTGAAAATAACAAAAGTGTTTTTGCACCTAAAAATCACATGACACATGTGTATATGTGGATAAATATGTGGAAAACAGATTAAAAATGGCTTAAAAATGACCTATATGACATGACAAGGTACAGAAATAATGTGGATAAAAAATGTGGATAAGTATTTCAGTACTGATCCGGTCAAAAATTGGTCTATCCAATTTATGAAAACTTAAACAAAAATAAAGTGACCACAAAATATAGATTGGATAGAGAGCGGGAATATGGTAAACTGTAAATACCCAAAATGAGATCGAAAAAAGTCTCGAAAAGGAATCGGAAGAAACCGAAATGAGATTCAAAAAGATCTAAAACAAATCAAAAAAAACAGAAAGCAGGTATATTTATATGTGGGCATATGAAAGTGTTTTTTATCAGATATATCCGTTAGGAATGTGCGGAGCTCCTTTTGAAAATGATGGAGTACAGGGCCACGGAATAGAAGAGGATGGAGCACAGGAACACCGGATCAGAAAAGTAGAGCAGTGGATTCCTCATATTCAAAAGCTGGGAGCAAATGCAATTTATTTTTCTCCCGTTTTTGAATCGGATACACATGGATATAATACGAGAGATTATAAATGCATTGATAAACGATTAGGGACCAATGAAGATTTCAAAGAAGTATGTGACAGACTTCATGAGGCTGGAATCCGGGTTGTGCTGGATGGGGTGTTCAATCATGTGGGGAGAGGCTTTTGGGCTTTTCAGGATGTATTAAAAAACAGGGAACGATCTCCTTACCTGAATTGGTTCCACATTAATCTGGGAGGAAATTCCGGATATAACGATGGCCTCTGGTATGAAGGCTGGGAAGGTCATTATGATCTGGTGAAATTGAATCTGCAAAACGAGGAAGTCATCGCTCATATTCTGGATGCAGTAGGAATGTGGATCGATTATTTCGGAATTGACGGTCTGCGTCTGGATGTGGCATATTGCCTGGATCATAATTTTATCAGAAGATTAAGGAGCTTTTGTGACAGTAAAAAGAAAGATTTCTTTCTGCTGGGTGAAATGCTGCATGGAGATTATAACCAGTTGATGCAGGACGGAATGCTCCACAGCACCACAAACTATGAGTGTTACAAAGGATTATATTCCAGTTTCAACAGTATGAATATGTTTGAAATCGTGCATTCCCTGCTCCGGCAGTTCGGGCCGGAAAACTGGACTTTATATAAAGGAAAACATCTGCTTTCCTTTGTAGATAACCATGACGTGACCAGAGTGGCCAGTATATTAAGCAACGAAAACCATCTGCCACTTATTTATGGCCTGGCCTTTGGCATGCCAGGAATTCCCTGTGTCTATTATGGAAGTGAGTGGGGGACAAAAGCAGAGAAAAGCCAGGGAGACCCGGCACTTCGTCCGGCCTTTGATGAGCCGGTCTGGAATGAGCTT
>JBJENT010000041.1:0-4418 GCA_051880335.1 Lachnospiraceae bacterium | reverse complement strand
TTCCGATCCGTCATTTATGACGCCATCGTCATTTTTGTCCAGTGCCAGATACCCGCTGCCGGAACCTAATTTATGTATATTTTCTGTTGTTCCATCTGCGTCCAGATCAAAAAAGAATGTCTGATCTTTTACCTCAGCAATATCTCCGCTCAGATTGATCACCAGCGGATCACAAAGTGCTGCCTGGGTCGGACTCAGGCTCTGCTGTCCATACTGCTGATGATAATATGCCTCAAATCGGCTGCTCATATACACATTCATATCGAAGGAAATGCTTCTGCCATCCTCTGTCATCACGGTACCTGTTGTACTAAATGCAGCCTCCTGTTGTTCCAGATAATAGGTTTCCTGTTCGTAAAAGCTCCCCTCCGAAGTAAGGCTGATTCCTGATCCGGAGCCGAACATCCTGTCCAAACCTGTTCTCCAGTTTTCTCCTTTTATTCTCTCCCCAAACAGAATATCCAGCAGATATAAAATACTTTGCTGCCGAATCTCTGATATGGTTTTTTCTGCTTCATCCTGCCTGTCACCGGCACTTCTGGATTTGATCATTTCAGAAAAAGACAGACCTTTTCCAATTGCCTGCTGATGAGACAGGTTTAGGCCGCTGTTCATCTGCATGCTTCCACGCATTTGCATACTGGCAAACATACTGCTGCTTGTCACACTATTTCCAAAAGTC
Source organism: Lachnospiraceae bacterium (assembly GCA_051880335.1). Lineage (GTDB taxonomy): Bacteria > Bacillota > Clostridia > Lachnospirales > Lachnospiraceae > 1XD8-76. Next base: position 3,736 of record JBJENT010000041.1, on the reverse strand, counting down.
TCCCTTCTCATCATCATCTCTGACGCAATTCCTCCGGATGCCATAGACATCTGACTGTTTGCAATCCTCATTTCTCATACCTTCCTTTCCCGGAATATGATGGTTTTCCTAAAAAAGGCAAAAAAATACCACGGATGGCATTCACTCCGCTTTTGGGAGTGTCATACCTTCCGTGGTCATACCATCAATTCCTTTGATATCATTTCCTTTGATATTATCTATATCGGTATCTTCCGGAAAATCTTTAGGGTAAATTATACCCGATTATAATTGATCAGGCAGCCTTTCAGAATAATTTCTCTTTCTTCATCCGTCAATTCACCCAGACGCAGGGCAAAGGCTGTCATTTCGCCGGATTCGGAATCCACTTTATAGGCTTTGATAACATCTGCTTTCACGATAACTGCTTTTTTCACATCCGGAACAAATAAATAATCCAGTTTCTTAAATGGCAGCTCTCCTTCTTCGATTAAGAATGGCAGCATACCCCAGTTGATCAGATTGCTGCGATAACGTTTGGTCGCATATTCATTGGCAATATTGGCCCATCCGCCCAGCACCTTCTGGCAGCTTGCCGCCTGTTCTCTGGCGGAACCGTCACCCGGTTTTACTGCAAAAATAGTGGAACCAACTCCAGTGTTGTCTGCACAGGCCTGTGGGAAGTTTTTACGCACTGTATCCATAACTGCCTTTAGTTCTGCGCTTGTCTCCTCCGGATTCTTTCCTTCCATACGTGCTTCTTCCAGCACTTTCACCTCTTTTGCACGTCCCACATATTCCGGATCCTTTCTGGATAATGCAAATTCAGCCAGTCCCAGTGGATTGGAACGATAGGAAGAAGTTTCCCCGGATGGGATCAGCTCGTCTGTTGTGGTAACCGGATCATGTATTTCAGAAACCACCTTCAATACCAGGTTTTCCGGAAGTTCTCCCATTTTCGGCCAGTCTTTAATATTCGGACCAAACTGGATCTCTACAGAAGGATCTGCCACTCCCTTGGAGTCAAATACACGGTTTGCATAAATATTGCTGTCAAAATGATATTTGTATGTTCCAATTTCTCCGTCAAATTCCGTAGCTGCTGTCAACACGCCTTTGTTAGCTGCTGTAGCTGCAATGGAACGGGCATCCATAAGTGCCACGGATGAAATCTGTCCATTCTGTAATTTAGAGCCTTCTCTGTTCGGGAAGTTTCTGGTAGAATGGCGAATACTGAATGCATTGTTTGCAGGGGTATCACCTGCACCAAAGCATGGTCCGCAGAATGCTGTTTTCATAACAGCTCCTGTTTCCATGATATCAGCCGCTTTTCCATTCCGGATCAGTTCCATATAAACAGGCATGGAAGCAGGATATACGCTAAGTGTAAAGCCATCAGAGCCGATGTAAGATCCTTTCAGAATATCTGCTGCTGCGCAGATATTTTCAAATCCGCCGCCGGCACATCCTGCGATGATACCCTGATCTACCATGAACTGACCATTTCTTACTTTATTCTTTAAGGTAAAGTCTACTGCTCCATCCAGGCTGACTGCGGCACGTTTTTCCACATCATCCAGAATATCCATCAGATTTGCCTTCAGTTCTTCGATGGTATAAGTGTTACTTGGATGGAATGGCATCGCAATCATTGGACGGATTTTACTTAAATCAACCGTAATCACGCCATCATAATATGCCACCTGGGCTGGTTCAAGCACTGCATAATCCTCTGATCTGCCGTGGATATCATACCATTCTTTTACCTTGTCATCTGTTTTCCAGATAGAAGATAAACAGGTTGTCTCTGTAGTCATGACATCGATTCCGATTCGGAAATCTGCGCTCAGAGATGCCACACCCGGACCAACAAATTCCATCACTTTATTTTTTACATAACCGTTTCCAAATACTGCTCCGATAATGGCAAGTGCCACGTCCTGAGGACCCACACCTTTCACCGGTTCTCCGGTCAGATATACCGCTACTACACCCGGCATATTAATATCATAGGTCTGGTTCAAAAGCTGTTTTACAAGTTCAGGACCGCCTTCTCCCATGGCCATGGTACCAAGTGCACCATAACGTGTATGAGAGTCAGATCCTAAAATCATTTTCCCAGCTCCTGCCAACATTTCTCTGGCATACTGATGAATAACAGCCTGATGAGGTGGTACATATACACCACCATACTTTTTGGCACAGGTAAGTCCAAACATGTGGTCATCTTCATTGATGGTACCACCCACTGCACATAAGGAATTGTGGCAGTTTGTAAGCACATAGGGCATAGGGAATTTTTCCAGCCCCGATGCACGTGCTGTCTGTATAATACCTACAAAAGTAATATCATGAGAGGTTAACTTATCGAAACGGATCTTCAGCTTTTCCATGGAACCTGACGTATTATGACTTTTCAAAATACCATAGGCCATGGTTCCTTCTGCTGCTTCCTGCTTTGTCACAGTTTTCCCTGTTTTTGCCTTTACTTCCTGAAGTGCATCTGCATGATCCATGATCAGCTCAGAACCATTTACCAGATATGCACCACCATTACTTAATTCTATCATCTACGTTCTCCTTTCAGTGGGGACGTTCCTTCTGTCCACAGGATAGCCCTTTTGTCCATAGAATAGCCCTTTTGTCCTGGCTCAAAAGAAATGCTCTTACTATTATATGCTATTCGTCATTCCCTTGCAATAGGGATTGTATACAATGATACATTATTTTCTGTGGTGGGGACGTTTCTTTATCCTGATGCCTGAATCAGAAGCTAAGTCTCCTGTTGCATTCTCCGATATTCCAATGGGGTTATCCCACAATGTTCCTTAAACACCTTCCCGAAATAGGCGTTAGATGAAAATCCACACCGCATTCCCACTTCCGTGATACTTTCATCGGTTTCTTCCAGCATCTCTTTCGCTCTTTCCATACGATATTCCATTAAATATTCTATCGGTGCCTTCTGAATAGAATTTTGAAAACAGCGAATTGCCTCACGTCTGCTGATTACCGCGGATGAGGCGATTTCCTCCAGAGTTATTTTTTCAGCATAATTCTGATGAATGAATGACAGCATAGTTTGCATGCGGCTTTGATTCCGGATATTTATCTCTCTTTCTGCTTTCGGCATATCCCTTATAATTTCCATTAATAGCAACCAGATTTCCGAGAAAGCATTACGCGTCTGAAATTCCATATTGGACTTTTCCTGTAGCAGGCTTACCTGATACAGTTTTTTAAGCAGTTCTCTCTCATTCTGTGTTCTGCCCTTTATTTCTACGATATCCAGTTTTCTATTCTGCAAAACCGGATTTATGTATTTTGTCTCAAAAATACTTTTATAATATCCACCCAGGAAAACCGGATGAAAGAGATGGGAATACATTCTATTTTCTGTTATTTTTCCAGAGGCACTCTCCATACTGCACAAAACATTGGTGTTAATGAAAAACGCTTCCCCTTCCTGAAATTCATAAGTCCGTTCTATGGTTGTCACATTCATTTTTCCACTAAGCACATAATCAAATTCAACTTCTTCATGCCAGTGCCAGGGCACAAGCATTTTCTTTAAATCTGCTGTATGCATAACGTAGGGATAATTTGTGGAAAAATGTTCAATCTTTTCCTCCTGATTACTACCGATTACCATTCTATTTATATTCATATCCACTCCGTGACATGCTCCCACCACTTAAATCATGGATTTTGAAGTGGGGGCTTCCTGTTCAATGGCTCTTCTGAGCCAAGTATCCGC
>JBJENT010000040.1:0-4424 GCA_051880335.1 Lachnospiraceae bacterium | reverse complement strand
GTACAATGAACTCAGGTTCTTATGTATTAAATGCAACAAAGGATAAGAAGGAACGTGTTGGACGTATCTTACAGATGCATGCAAACAAGAGACAGGAGCTTGATAAGGTATACTCCGGTGATATTGCAGCAGCAGTGGGATTTAAGTTTACAACAACAGGTGATACAATCTGTGATGAACAGCATCCTGTAATTCTGGAATCCATGGAATTCCCAGAACCAGTTATCGAGCTTGCTATTGAACCAAAAACAAAAGCTTCACAGGGTAAACTTGGTGAATCTCTTGCAAAACTTGCAGAAGAGGACCCAACTTTCCGCGCTCATACAGATCCGGAAACAGGACAGACAATCATCGCTGGTATGGGTGAGCTTCATCTTGAAATCATCGTTGACCATCTTCTCCGTGAATTTAAAGTAGAAGCAAACGTAGGTGCTCCACAGGTAGCTTACAAAGAGACATTTACAAAACCGGTTGATCAGGAATACAAATATGCAAAACAGTCAGGTGGACGTGGACAGTATGGACATTGTAAAGTTCGTTTCGAGCCTATGGATGCCAACGGAGAAGAATTATTCAAATTCGACTCTGAAGTTGTCGGTGGTGCTATTCCTAAGGAATACATCCCAGCAGTTGGTGAAGGTATCGAAGAAGCTACTAAGGCAGGATCTCTTGGTGGATTCCCTGTAGTAGGTGTACACGCTACTGTATACGATGGATCATACCATGAAGTTGACTCTTCTGAAATGGCATTCCACATCGCTGGTTCTATGTGTTTCAAAGAGGCTATGCAGAAGGCTGCTCCTACACTTCTTGAGCCTATCATGAAGGTAGAAGTAACAATGCCTGAAGAATACATGGGTGATGTTATCGGCGATATCAACTCACGTCGTGGACGTATTGAAGGTATGGATGATCTGGGCGGCGGAAAGATTGTACGTGGATACGTACCTCTTGCTGAAATGTTCGGATACTCTACAGACTTACGTTCTAAGACTCAGGGACGTGGTAACTACTCTATGTTCTTCGAGAAATACGAGCCGGTTCCAAAGAACGTTGCTGACAAGGTATTAGCAAATAAAGCTAACTAAAAACCAAATCTATAGCTTCCCGGATTTTCTGGGAAGCTAAACGATAAAATTACTTGAAAATACTTGTATTCTCAAGTATAATCAAGACATGTCGGGCATAAGCCCAAAGAAAATTATTTTCGCCTTTAGGGGCATTTATATTAAGGAGGATATTCAAAATGGCAAAAGCTAAGTTTGAAAGAACAAAGGCACATTGTAACATTGGTACAATCGGACACGTTGACCACGGTAAAACAACATTAACAGCTGCTATTACTAAGGTTTTAGCTGAAAGAGTTGCTGGTAATGAAAAAGTTGATTTCGAAAACATCGATAAAGCTCCAGAAGAAAGAGAACGTGGTATCACAATTTCTACAGCTCACGTAGAATACCAGACAGAAAAGAGACACTATGCACACGTTGACTGCCCAGGTCATGCTGACTACGTTAAGAACATGATCACAGGTGCTGCTCAGATGGACGGTGCTATCTTAGTAGTAGCTGCTACTGATGGTGTTATGGCTCAGACAAAAGAGCACATCCTTCTTTCTCGTCAGGTAGGTGTACCATACATCGTAGTATTCATGAACAAATGTGATATGGTTGATGATCCAGAACTTCTTGAATTAGTAGAAATGGAAATCACAGAACAGCTTGAAGAATATGACTTCAATGACTGCCCAATCATCAAAGGATCAGCTCTTAAAGCTCTTGAAGATCCAAACGGAGAATGGGGAGATAAGATCATGGAATTAATGGATACAGTAGATTCATACATTCCAGATCCACAGCGTGATACAGATAAGCCATTCTTAATGCCAGTAGAAGACGTATTCACAATTACAGGACGTGGTACTGTTGCTACAGGTAGAGTAGAGCGTGGTACTCTTCACCTTAACGACGAACTTGAAATCATCGGTATCAAAGAAGACAACAAGAAGACTGTTGTTACCGGTATCGAAATGTTCCGTAAGATGTTAGACGAAGCTATGGCTGGTGATAACATCGGTGCATTACTTCGTGGTGTAAACCGTGACGAAATCATGCGTGGACAGTGTCTTGTTAAACCAGGTTCAGTAAAATGCCACAGCAAATTTACTGCTCAGGTTTACGTATTAACAAAAGACGAAGGTGGACGTCATACTCCATTCTTCAACAACTATCGTCCACAGTTCTACTTCAGAACAACAGACGTAACAGGTGTTTGCCAGCTTCCAGCAGGAACAGAAATGTGCATGCCTGGTGATAACGTAGAAATGACCATCGAACTTATCCATCCAGTAGCTATGGAGCAGGGTCTTACATTCGCTATTCGTGAAGGTGGACGTACTGTAGGTTCAGGCCGTGTTGCTACAATTGTTGAGTAATCTTTGATTTCGTATCATAGAAACTTAAATACAAGCCGCAATTCCTCATTTTATGAGGAGTTGCGGTTTTCTTTTGTTTAGAGAAGATTAACGAACATAGAAAAAGCCCTTTTCAAGTTCTTCACTCAAAATGGGCTCGTGATACGCGTGTGATACACGTGTTTCTAATCTTTGGCATGCGGCCAGTTAATCTTCCATTCAAAATACTCTTCTTTGGTAATTTTACCGGAGGATAAGTCCTCTTTTTTCTTTTTCCAGGTATTCAGGAAATCATCCAATAAAGAATAATTAAAACCAACAGCAATATGTTTCTCGGTAGGGTCCTCAGGATCCGCCACTTCATAGAGGGGCATATCATAGTGCTCATCCAATTCAAAGAGCGCATACATCACATCTTCCGCTGCGTAGAGGGAAGGTTCGTAGATGGAGCGGTAATTACAGTCTAAGGCTTTCGCCAGTTCTTGTATCATATCCTCCTTGGGTGTGCGGTTGCCGATTTCGTACTGACGGATTCGTACGTCGGATAAGCCCACAGCTTCACCAAGCTGTGCCTGCGTCAGTTTGCGGAAATTTCTGATTCGTTTTATTCGTTCACCAATAGCCATCGTGTAACTCCTTCCAATTTTATAGTAGTAACAATATCGTTTCTGACAATACAATAACATAAATGTTACTGTATAGCAAATAGAATAATGAAAAACTTTTTCGTTAACCTATTGACAGAAACGAAAAAGTTACTGTATAATCAAAAACACAAACAGTAACAATATAGTTACTAATTAAATGATAGGAGGTGAGTGTCATGTGCAAGAGCGTACATAAGTTTTAGAGGAAAGGAGGAAGGAGTATGACGAATCGCTATTTATCTGCTAAGGAAGTCGCAGGACTTCTGGGAATTGCAGAATCAACCGCTTACGCAGTTATCCGTGGATGGAATAAAGAACTGAAAGCACAGGGCTATTTTACCAAGGCAGGTTCCGTTTCGAGAGCCTACTTTGAGAAGAAGTGCTACGGATATGGCGAAGCGCAATAGATGAACTTTGATAACTGAATAAGCCATACCCGGAGTAATTTCGGGTGTGGCGGCTACAAGAAAGAGAGGTAATGAGTATGCCGGTTTATAAGGACGAGAAACGAAACACTTGGTTTTGTAAGTGCAACTATAAGGATTGGCTTGGAGAGAGTAAGTCCAAGATGAAACGTGGATTTGCTACCAAGAAGGATGCCCAGCAGTGGGAACGTGATTTTTTACAGAAGCAGAGTGCCAGCATGGATATGAAGTTTGCTTCCTTTGTGGAAGTGTACTTTGAGGATAAGGCACCGAGACTGAAGGAGCGTTCCATAATGACGAAGCGGACACTATTTGAAACCAAGATCATTCCTTACTTTGGTGAGAAGCAGATGAATGAGATTACTGCGGTGGATATTATCAAGTGGCAGAATGCACTTCTGAATCAGGATTACAAGCCAACGTATCTGAGGATGATACAGAATCAGATGACGGCGCTTTTTAATCACGCAGAGAAGTTCTATGATTTGAAGGACAATCCCTGCAAGAAGGTGGATAAAATGGGTCGTCCGAATGCTAAGGAGTTAAACTTCTGGACCAAGGATGAGTACGAACAGTTTATACAAGGTTTTAGTCCGGATGAGGAGATGTACCGGATTATCTTTCAGATGTTATTCTGGCTTGGATGCCGGGTAGGGGAACTGCTGGCACTTACCAGCCAGGATATTGATTTTGAAAACGGGACGGTGAACATCTCCAAGACTTATTACAGGAGGAATCAGACAGATTATATTACACCACCAAAGACCGAGAGTTCTAATCGAAAGATTACTATTCCAAAGTTTCTGGGAGAGGAGATGAAGGATTTTGTGGGCAAACAATATGGATTGACACTGGAGGACCGAATCTTCCCCATTACAGACAGGGCAATTCAGAAGAAGATGAAACAAAAGACGGAGCAGGCGAAGCTAAAGCCTATCC
>JBJENT010000039.1:0-4456 GCA_051880335.1 Lachnospiraceae bacterium | reverse complement strand
GCGACCTCCTGGTCCCAAACCAGGCGCTCTAGCCAAGCTGAGCCACACCCCGAGATGTGCTATTTCTTTTACGTCTTTGATTGTCTTTCTCATGACGCAAGAATTATTATATCTTAATGGTTTTTATATGTCAATACAATTTTTCTTTTGTTTTTTCACAAATGCAACCCTGTTTTTTTCACGAAATCCGTTAAATATAACAAATCTCACTGGTGATCTTCCCATTTTCAGCCACTTCCATTAACACATAGGAAGGACGTCTCCCTTCCTGTCTCGGATAGGTCAGGCTGCCCGGATTCACCACAATGATTCCTTCCGTTTCATCTATAACCGGCCTGTGGGTATGCCCATAAAAGACCATGTCAAATCCTCTGGCCTTTGCTTCCTGCTTAATAAACTCATTGCTCATGGAAACATAATAATGATGGCCATGGGTAACAAGTGCCCTGTATCGCCCGATATTGATTGCCGCCTCATGATCCAGATGGGAGAAGAAATCATTATTTCCGGTAACTGCTACAAAAGGACAGTGAAGAGTCTGATCTACCACCTCTTCGAATTCATATTCCTGTCCCTCAATGTCACCACAATGGATCACCAGGTCAATATCTTCCAGTTTTTCTACTACAGAATAAAAATTATCCCCATACCTATGGGTATCACTTACAACCAGTACCCTCATACTGCCAAACTCCTCGTATCTTATCCGATGTATTTCACATTCCCTGCATATCTCACATTTTTATCCAACGCAATCGCTTTTTCAGCCCACACGTTTCTCAGTCTTCATTCCTCTCAGCCTGCAAATTTCTCAGCCAGCTTCTCCCTCATTTCCCTGAGTGCCTTTCCCCTGTGACTGATTTTATTTTTTTCTTCCGGAGATATGGTCGCGGAACTGCACCCGTATTCCGGCAGGAAGAAAATAGGATCATAGCCAAATCCGTTTTCACCTTCCTCATCGTATCCAATCCTTCCTTCCATGGTCTGCACTGCTGACAAAAGCTCTCCATCCGGACAGACTGCTGCAATAGCACACACAAACCTGGCTGTCCTTTTTTCCTCTTCTACGCCCTCTAACCGTTTGATCAGATTTTGATTTTTTATATGATAGGAGGTATCATGCCCCATATATCTGGCCGAATAAATACCGGGCTCTCCTCCCAGTGCGTCGATCACCAGTCCGGAATCATCTGCCATAACAACTGCATCCTGTAATACTTCCTTCTTTCTTACTTCTTCCGCAACAGCCCTTGCTTTTATAGTTGCATTTTCCAAAAAGGTTTCACCGTTTTCCTCCACATCGATATCGATTCCTGCCTCTTTCATGGTGAGCACTTCTGCATCCATATCTTTTAATATGTCACGGATTTCTATTACTTTATTCTTATTTCCGGTAGCAAATATTACCTTCATCCTTCTGGTGATCCTTTCGCATCCTCTATTTTTGTATAAGAATCCACAATTCCCTCTGCAATGCCCTCTGCAATTTTTCTCTGATAGGATTCCTGTTTCATGAGGGACATTTCTGCAGGGTTACTCCGATACCCGGGATATACGATTACCGATGGGATCTGGAAATCTTCCCAGACGCTCTCCTGGGCCTGCAACAGTCCGCCTGCTTTTCCGCTTATTGCTGTAACCATTTTCTTTTCAATCAGATCTGCAAATGCTGCATTGGTAAGAGCCGGCATAAAGTAGTCCCCTTTATAGGCCACCAGGCTTCCAAAAGTGTCCGAATCATCCGGATCTGTGGCCAGGGAGATTCCCACATAAAAATCGGCGTCCACAAGTGTGATCAGCTCCCCTATCTCCTCCTCAGAAATTCTCCCATCTTTTCCATAGGTATGATAGGCTTTTATCCCGGATTCTTCCAAAACAGATTCCAGTTTATTTTCCATCTGATACAGCAGTGTCTCTTCCTCTTCAGTCACTTCTGCAGTCACTTCTGCTGCCATTTCTGCGGTCACTTCATCAGGCAGAATCACATCCAGCACAAGGATCCGGTCATTCTTTTCTTTTGGAAGATAGAAATCCATTTTCAGGTATCCGTTTTCCAGATAGCTGTCATATGCATATACACGATCAAGCTGCAACCAAATATCTGTTTTTTCCTCACCGGGCACAAAAACTGCTTTTTCAATGGTATCGGTATTCCCGGAAATGGCCTTATCCTTGTAAAAGTCTTTCCCTGTATTCTGCAGAGAAATCACAAGACATTTATTGGCATAATAGTCCTGTATCAAAATCTGTTCCGGCAAAATCGATGTTTCCACCGGTATATAGACAGACCTCTCTCCCGCCACATCCTTTTGCAATGGAATTGACACTCCTGTCATATTTGCGGCAGTTCCCTGCCGAATCCCCGGCCCGGAAGACGCTTCGGCTATCACAACCGGACGATTATATCCCAGATAAACCGTTATACCCAACACGAGTAATGCATAGATTCCACATATCCAGGCCGATATTTTCCATGTTTTATGCATTCATTTTCTCCATATACAATCCCTAAATAAATATAGGCTATTTCTCTTGTTCATCATACAACCGGTATATCTTCACGTTTTCTTGGAGGCTTTGGTCCCATATACTGATAAAAGTATGTTTTCATCATACCATTATATATTTTTCTGTTCTTATCCGCTTTTCTGCCAATATCATTTTCTGCTCTGTCATAGGCTGTGATCAGATACATGGACCAGCTGTCCAGCGCCTGATATCTCTGACCGATGGTCTTATATAAAGCCGGCAGATTTTTCTTATCTTCCAGTCGTTCCCCATAAGGTGGATTGGTAATGAGGAACCCATATTTTTTCGGATGACTGAGCTGATCCACGCCTCTTTTCTGGAAATGAATCAGTTTATCTACACCGGCCATTTTTGCATTTTCTCTGGCAATGGCCACCATTTCTCCATCCAGATCATATCCCTGAATATCCGGTTTGACTGCCAGATCCACCAGATCATTTGCTTCGTCGATGACATCATACCAGATTTTTTTTGGTAAAAGATGGTTCCAGTTTTCTGATAAAAACTCCCGGTTCATTCCGGGTGCCATGCCTGCTGCCATCATCGCTGCTTCGATAGGAATGGTTCCGCTGCCACAGAAGGGATCTACTAAAATACGGTCCTTATTCCAGGGTGTCAGCATAATCAGTGCTGCAGCCAGATTTTCCGCAATCGGTGCTTTCGCTTTCAGTTTTCGATATCCCCGTTTATGCAGAGATTCACCGGTGGTATCCAGACCAACCGTGACCATATCCTTCATCAGAAAAACCCTTACTGGAAAACTGGCTCCGTTTTCCTCAAACCAGCTTATATGGTATACATTTTTCAGACGTTCTACCATTGCTTTTTTCATAATGGACTGAATATCCGATGGACTGAATAATTTACTTTTTACGCTGGCTGCTTTGGCCACCCAGAACTTTCCGTCCTTGGGAATATAGTCCTCCCAGGGAAGATTTTTGGTTCCCTGAAACAATTCTTCAAATGTAGTTGCCGGAAAGCTTCCGATTTTGATCAAAATCCGTTCTGCGGTACGTAAAAATACATTTCCCCGGCAGACTGCGTCTTCATCTCCCAGAAAAGTCACTCTTCCGTCTTCTACCTGGGATATTTCATATCCCAGATCTATGATTTCTTTTTTCAACACTGCCTCCAGGCCAAAATGGCATGGTGCAATCAATTCTAATTTTCTCATATCTGTCCTTTGTCATTTTTTCTCATGGGCAAATTATAATTTCTGTTTTTTCCCCTGTCAATAAAAAAGAGGAAAGTGCCTATGCACTTCCCCCTTTTTCTGCCATTAGTTTTTGTTTGAGTTCTTCTCGCTGGAAGAATAATCGGAACTGCTGTTTCTGCAGTTTTTGTTTTTCTGATTATCCTGCTGAGCGTTTTTTGTTTTGTTTTCCTGTTTGTTGTTATCAGAATAGTTCTGATTCATTTCATTTTTGGACATATACCTTACCTCCTGTATTTTACTACAGTGATAGTATGTCTCAAACTTTTCTATCTTATTCAAAAATTTTTAACTATTCATTTAAACATTCGAATCAAAAATGCAATCAGAAAACCGATAATGATGAAAGGTAAAAGTGCACCTAAAATAGTTCCCACCAGACCGATCACAACAAAAGCAACCAGAAAAATCACCAGAAGCTGCAGCCACTTTGGCATCTGTAGAAACCGGAACAGCCAGGGACCTTTCTCTTTTCCAGCGGCTTGTTCATCATACTCATAAGCTTCCGTTCTCCCATCTGAATAAGAATCGGTTCCCTCTGCATGCTTATTGGCCTCGATAATCGTTCTGGCTAAAAGTCTGGGATCTCCCAGCGCATCCAAAACTTCAGCTTCTGTTTTTCCCTGACGCATCTGAGTCCCAATATAGTCCTCATAGTATCTGATATTCTCTTCAATAATATTAGCAGGAACTTTTCCTGACAATGCACTTCTC
>JBJENT010000038.1:0-4465 GCA_051880335.1 Lachnospiraceae bacterium | reverse complement strand
CTCCGGAGGAAACCCATCCGGTGAAAAAACTGCTGGATCGTGGCATTTGTGTTACCATTAATACAGACAATATGACTGTTTCCGGGACATCATTAACCAGGGAATACGATAATCTGATGAAGAATTACGGATTTACGGAAGAGGATATCTTAAAAGTGCAGGAAAATGCCAGAAGGGCATCTTTTATAAAAGACTAAAGAAAATTCATGAATCATAATATAGAGGGAAAGAGAGGAGAAGTTATTCATGAGAAGTGACAATGTAAAGGTTGGTGCACAGCAGGCACCTCACAGAAGTTTGTTCAATGCGCTGGGATTTACAGAAGAGGAAATGCAAAAACCCATGGTTGGTATTGTAAGCTCTTATAATGAAATCGTACCGGGGCATATGAACCTGGATAAAATTGTAAACGCAGTAAAACTGGGTGTGGCAGAAGCAGGCGGTGTGCCTGTTGTATTTCCTGCCATTGCAGTGTGTGATGGGATTGCCATGGGACATGTAGGAATGAAATATTCCCTGGTTACCAGAGATCTGATCGCTGATTCTACAGAATGTATGGCACTGGCACATCAGTTTGATGCACTTGTTATGGTGCCAAACTGTGATAAAAACGTACCGGGTCTTTTAATGGCAGCTGCACGTATCAATGTGCCAACTGTTTTTGTATCCGGTGGACCTATGCTGGCAGGTCATGTAAAAGGCCAGAAGAGAAGTCTTTCTTCCATGTTTGAGGCAGTCGGCTCTCTTGCAGCCGGAACCATGACAGAAGAGGAGGTACGGGAATTTGAAGAAAAGGTTTGTCCGACCTGCGGTTCCTGTTCCGGTATGTATACTGCAAACTCCATGAACTGCCTGACAGAAGCTCTTGGTATGGGACTTCGTGGAAATGGCACCATTCCTGCAGTATATTCCGAACGTATTAAACTGGCTAAACATGCAGGTATGGCGGTTATGGAGCTTCTTAAGAAAAATATCCGTCCACGTGATATTATGACCAAAGAGGCTGTTTTGAATGCCCTTACAGTGGATATGGCACTGGGATGTTCTACCAACTCCATGCTTCATTTACCGGCTATTGCCCATGAAATCGGTTTTGATTTTGATATTTCCTTTGCCAATGAGATCAGTGCAAAAACACCGAATCTTTGTCATCTTGCTCCGGCAGGTCCTACTTATATGGAAGATCTGAACGAAGCTGGCGGTGTTTATGCTGTGATGAATGAACTCAGTGAGCTGGGACTTTTACATGAAGACTGTATGACAGTAACAGGTAAAACCATCGGCGAAAATATCAAAGGTGTGGTAAATAAAGATCCGGAAGTCATCAGACCACTGGATAATCCATACAGCAAGACAGGTGGTCTGGCTGTTCTGAAAGGAAATCTGGCTCCGGATGGCAGTGTGGTAAAACGTTCTGCAGTTGTGGAAGAAATGATGGTTCATGAAGGACCGGCAAGAGTCTTTGAATGTGAAGAAGATGCTATTGATGCGATTAAATCCGGTAAAATCGTGGCAGGTGATGTTGTAGTGATCCGTTATGAAGGACCAAAGGGTGGTCCTGGTATGAGAGAAATGTTGAATCCGACTTCTGCCATTGCAGGTATGGGACTGGGTTCCAGTGTGGCACTGATTACAGACGGTCGTTTCTCCGGTGCATCCCGTGGAGCATCCATTGGACACGTTTCACCGGAAGCAGCAGTTGGCGGACCAATCGCACTGGTAGAAGAAGGCGATATCATCAGCATTAACATTCCGGAATGTACTTTGAATGTGAAGGTATCGGATGAAGTGCTGGCAGAAAGAAAAGCAAAATGGCAGCCAAAAGAACCAAAGGTAAATACCGGTTATCTGGCAAGATACCGTGAAATGGTTACATCCGGAAACAGAGGCGCTATTCTGGAGAAAAAATAATTCCGGGATAAATAATCAGGGTTGAAAAAATTTCAAGATGAAATAATTCTAAAATAAAAAATGTTTTTAGATAGGTGGAGGGAAAAATACGATGCAGCTTACAGGTGCAGAAATAGTAATAGAATGTTTAAAGGAGCAGGGCGTAGATACAGTGTTCGGGTATCCCGGAGGCACCATTTTAAATATCTATGACGCCTTATACAAACATCGTGATGAAATCAATCATATACTGACCAGTCATGAGCAGGGAGCTGCCCATGCAGCAGACGGATATGCCAGAGCAACCGGAAAAGTAGGTGTGTGTATGGCTACCAGTGGTCCGGGGGCAACCAATCTGGTTACCGGTATTGCTACCGCATATATGGATTCCATTCCGATGGTAGCCATTACAGCCAATGTAAATCTTCCGGCTCTGGGAAAAGATTCATTCCAGGAAGTGGATATTGCCGGCGTAACTATGCCGATTACCAAGCACGGATATATTGTAAAGGATATTAATATTCTGGCTGATACACTTCGTAAAGCATTTAAGATCGCCATGTCAGGCAGACCTGGCCCGGTTTTGGTGGATATTACTAAGGATGTCACAGCAAATACATGCGAATTTACGCCTATGAAACCGGCAGCAATTGAAAAGCCATCCCGCTATACGGAAAGTGATATTGCAGCAGCTATTGATTTAATTCAGAATGCAAAGAAACCATATGTTTATGCAGGTGGTGGTATTATCGCTTCCGGTGCGTCTGATGAATTCAGACAGTTTGTCAGCAAAATAGATGCTCCTGTCTGTGATACTCTGTTAGGAAAAGGCGCTTTTGACGGTACAGATGATGCTTATACAGGTATGATCGGTATGCACGGAACCAAGGCTTCCAATCTGGGTGTCAGTGAATGTGATCTGCTGATTGCACTTGGCGCCAGATTCTCAGACCGTGTAGTTGGTAATCCAAAGAAATTTGCGGAAAATGCCAAGGTGTTACATATTGATATCGATGCGGCAGAAATTAATAAAAACATTAAGACAGATGTTTCTGTGGTAGGGGATTTGAAAGAAGTCCTGCAGATTTTGAACAGAAGACTGCATCAACAGGAACATCCACAGTGGATGGCCAGAATCCAGGAATTAAAGGAAAAATATCCTTTGAATTATGACGATTCCAAACTGTCCTGTCCATATATCATTGAGGAAATCTGCAGACTGACAGAAGGAAAGGCAATCATTACCACAGATGTAGGCCAGCATCAGATGTGGGCTGCTCAGTATTACAAATATACGGAGCCCCGTACATTCTTATCCTCCGGTGGGCTTGGAACCATGGGATATGGACTGGGTGCCTGTATCGGTGCAAAGATGGGCCGGCCGGATAAGGTTTGTATCAATATTGCCGGTGATGGATGTTTCCGTATGAATATGAATGAGCTTGCAACTGCCAGCAGATATAATATTCCGATCATTCAGGTAGTCATCAATAATCATGTTCTGGGTATGGTTAGACAGTGGCAGACCCTGTTCTATGATCACAGATATTCCCAGACAGTTCTGGATGATAAGGTGGATTTCTGTAAAGTGGCAGAGGGACTTGGCTGTATGGCAATTCGTGTAACCAGCAAAGAAGAAGTGGCTCCTGCCATTGAAAAAGCACTGCATGCAGGCGGACCGGTGGTTCTGGACTGTATGATTCACGAAGATGACAAGGTATTCCCAATGGTTTCTCCGGGAACACCAATCAGTGAAGTATTTGATGAGAATGATTTAAAAGCAAAAGAGAAATAAGAATGAAAAGAAAAAAGGTTCTGACAGGCTGCATCGTCGTAGCTGTCATGCTGATCATAAGTTCATATCTGGGAATTGCTCTGTTTTATACCGATGGATTTACCTTTGGAACATGGATCAATGGCATCTATTGTACCGGAAAATCGGTGGAAGAAGTAAACCGGGAGCTTATTTCCCAGACCACATATGAACAGATTCTGGTCTGGTATGATTCGGATTATAAAGAAGTTTTAAAATATCCGGAAGAAATGATAGAACTGGACTATACCGATCAGCTGAATCGAATATTCATGCAGCAGAACCCTTTTCTTTGGTACCGCAATATAATGGCTCATAATGAGGAAGGACTGAGGGGAGGATATTCCATCAGTCCTTCTATTACAGTAAAAGAAGATCTGCTCCGTCAAAAGATAGGTCAGCTGACCGGTGTAAAAGCAGAACGGGCAAGAAATAAAACAGTACGATTTTTTTTGGATGATGATGCAGGTTATGTATTTCAAAACAACAAGACGCATATTTTAGATGAAGCAAGATTGTTTGAACAGCTGCTTTTTGCAATACAAAGTCAGCAGGATGCCATTTCCCTGGAAGAGACAGCATGCTATTATGATGAACCTCTTTCGGAAAACGAAAAGGAAACAGCGGATACAGCCCAAAGACTTTTTGATTTTCTGGATTTCACCATTACCTATGATATGGGAGATTCTGAGGTGGTATATGATGGGGCTGTGATGTCTCATTGGATAGCAACGGGAGAAAATGATCTGGATTTTGTTCTGG
>JBJENT010000037.1:0-4496 GCA_051880335.1 Lachnospiraceae bacterium | reverse complement strand
AGCAAAGAAGAAACCAAAAATGTGAGTTATCTGACTGATCTGTACTGGTCCCAGCAGGAAACCATTTCCCAGCTGCTGGAATACCGTAAAATGAGTGCAGAGCAGCAGAAAGAAAAAGCAGAAGAAGAAAAGCAAAGGCCATCGGAAGAGGGCCTTTGGCTGCATCAGGAAATTTTAAACCGTTTAAAGACTGCAGTGGTGTATCAGGAGATCAAAAACTATATCTCCGCTGCCAGCCACCATTCGAACCGGATTTCCTCTGCAGAAATGCAGATCAGTGAGCAGAATATCACAGTGCAGAATATGCTTTTAAATAAGCTGAGAAATTATACCCGGATAGAGCAGCAGCCCCTGGTGTACCATTATCTGAACACCTATGAGCTGGGAGATGAGTTCATTAGCCGGGAGGGAGATCAAAAGACAGTGCATCAGCTGGTACAGGCAGTTCTTTTAAATGCCCTGCATCAGATGTACGCATTAAAAATAGAGGAATTACTGAGGCAGGATCATCTGTGGTACCGGCTTGCAGGCAGTATTTATCAGGCTACGGAAAATACCCTGCAGCGTTTTGTAGCCTATCATGGTCAGACATATCTGTCAGAAAAACAGGCAGATGTGTATCAGAAGCAGGTACAACAGTATCAGAGAAATGAGATCAAAGCCATAGAGCAGTTGTATGAAGAAAACAGCCAGACAGTACTGCGGACAATTCAGGCACCTGCTGCGGAGATGGAACTGTTCTATCCGGAATCACAGGCCGGGGAAGAGGGCGTAGAGAAACCGGATGCAGCGGCTATTCCGGAGATCCTTTCCCAGACCATAGAAAAGACAGAAGTGCATGGACAGCAGATTCAGTCCATGACCAGACAGGAAATCCTGTTAAAGGAGCAGCTGGAGCAGGTCAATCAGAACAATATCCGGAATCTGCAGCTGTTATCGGAGCTCCATCTGACAGCCGGGCAGGAGGAAAAGCCAAATCGTATCAACCGGGCAAAAGCCAGGGAAGATGCCCTGCAGGCTCTGACCAATCCGGAAGAAGTCATGTTGACTTATTTGGAACGGGAAACAGAAACGGAACGTAGGGAAAGTGTGGAAAAAGTACAGCTGAAACAGATTTTTGGCGAACAGACCCTCCGCATTTTTGAAACCCTGGAAAAATATCAGAAAACGCCACAGTATCTGACAGGTGCAGGCACCTCCGGACAGGGAGAGGCTTTGCTGCAAAAGGATATCAGGATACAGGAGCAGCAGCACCGTAGTGAACTGATTCATAAGTCTCTGGACCAGCAGCAGGAAACCATAAGAGAACTGGAAAATACCCAGCTGATCAGAACCTATTTGCCGGAGCAGGTTAATCAGGTCCGCAGGGAGACGCAAAAACAGGTCAATAAAATAGAGCTGGTACATAAACAGCAGGAAACCAGTCTGGAAGAAGAAGTGCTGGAAGAGATGCGGAATATGGCACAGACCAGAAAAATAGAAAATGTGCAGAATATACAGACCGTTATCGAAAAAAATACCACCCAGGAAGTGGTAAATACCCAGATTCATGATTTCCAGAAAACCCAGAATGAAGAACTGATCAGAATGGTCACTGACAGGGTACAAAATCAGCTGGGAAGTATGTCGGAACAGATTTACGGAAAACTGGAAAAGAGAATGGATATGGAACGACGCAGACGTGGTCTTTAGGAGGAAGTTAGATGGGATTTGGTGATTTAGGATCATCCATATTATCGGATGCCAATGGCTTAGTGGGAAATATCGCAAAAGCAGTGCTGATCTTCCCGGAATCCACAAGTGGAATGAGAGATGTTAAACTGGAACAGCCGAAGAAAATAGAGGGTTCGGATAAAGTTGTGATGGAAAATGTGATCGGAAAAAAGCTGGTAAATACCACCGACTCTGCCATCAATACAAGCTTTGCCCAGGGGAATCTGAAAGGGATTGATAACATATCCGGACGTAAATTCACAGTACAGTTTAATCCTTCCACCATCCGTATCAATGCACGAGGCGGCGGACGTGTCCCGGTCAGCAATTTTGGCGCTAATTCCCAACAGAGTGGATCCATTCAGTTTAGAAGCCTGGATCCTTATATTACAGTAAGCTTTACCCTGATGTTTGATGCACTGAATCAGGCAGATGCCTTTATGGAAGAGCGGTTCACGCTGGGCGCCACCACTTTGGCAAAGAATGTGGCCACGGCAGCAGTGGAGGCAGCCGGTAAGGAATATACCGTAAAACCTCAGGTGGAAGGTTTTTTGGCTGCTATTCGAGATGAAGAACACAGGCCTATGATCTTTCGCTGGGGAAAGCTGATGTACGCCGGTGTGCTGAATTCGGTTTCCGGAAAATATACCATGTTTAATACTGCAGGAAATCCCATTCGGGCGGAAGTGGAAATCAATATGTTGCTGGGAGGCTCCAAGTGGGAAAATGCGCAGGTAACAGATGGATATCTTTATTACTGGAAAAAACGGTATCATGATATCATAGACAAACATGCAAAGGGGAACATAAGTGACGGTACGGTTTCCATGACAACCGGCACTGTAAAACAGCAATTTACCAATCTTTTGAATTTATAACAGGTGGTGTAAAAATGGCAGTGGATTCCATCATAAATGGGCTGGTTTCCGGTGTTACCGGAAATACAAACAGAGCCTATATTTTAATGCATATACCCTTTAAGGACCTGGGTACTGATTATAATTCCCCAATGAATATAATGAACGCCGCTTTTGAATTGCAGAACGCGCCTTATAACGCAGGATTGTTAAAATCCGGCTTAAGTGCCATGGGATATGATTCAAAATTACGGGAAACAGCCAACAATAATTACTACATTCCGGTACAGGTCCAATTTAACCCTTCCAGTATCCGGTTCAGCGGAATGGCCGGAGAAATCCGCAGAGACAGTGTAGGCGGTTATGGAGAAAACCAGTTTCAGCAGTTTGACTCTCCGGCAGAAACCGTACTGGGCATGCAGCTAATCTTTGACGATACCAATAACAAGGATGCTTTCATGATGGATGCAGAGATTCCGGTCCTCAGCGAGATCGCTTCCATAGGAGGACTCACCCAGCGGATCGAGCAGGGGGTATCAGCGCTACGGGGAAAGGAATATTCCGTACAGGATGCCACAGAGCTGTTTGTGGGGGCCATGACACAAAACTACACCAGAATGGTAGGGTTTGCCTGGAACAAAATGGTTTTCTGGGGAGAACTGGTCAGCACCAGTGTGCAGTATACCATGTTCAATAAAACGGGAGCACCAATCCGGGCCACCGTGGACATTCAGATTCGTCAGGACAAGGCTGCCACGAAGGATAGTGCTTATAAGACGGAAAAACAGTGGGATGATGCTTTTGACGATATGTTTAAAGCAAATGCAGGAAATAATGCCTTTGGTATCAAAAACAGCAATGCCACCAACTGGCTGAACGGAAACTTCCTGAATTTAGGATAACAAGGTGAAAAGATGGCAACATACGAGTTTGAATCCTTACAAAAAAAATATAACTCCTTTCAGCATCCGGTGGCTATCATCAAAATCAATGATGTGTCTCTGGCAGATAAGAAAAAGGGATATCCGGTATCCGATATACAACTGGATCTGACCAGCGGATTTGAGGCATCCATGGCGGAATTCAGCATTTATGATGTCTATGACAGTGCACAGGGAAAATTTGATCTTCCCTCAGGAAAAGTCAAAATTCTGTTAGGGTCCAAGGTGGAAGTGTATCTGGGCTATTCCGACACTGCCAGACTGGCCTTTGTGGGTGTGATCACCAGAATCAATTATCTGTTTGAAAAAGGTGAGATCCCCTGCATCCGTGTGACAGCCATGGATGTGAAGGGTGTGATGATGGCTGGCAATTACTCGACCCAGCTGAAAGCAAAGAATTATTCCGATGCAGTGAAGGAGATTCTGGATAAAACCGCTTATGATAAGCTGGGCATGCAGGGCTCAGGGGTGATATCCGGAATCCATATTGATATGACCCCGGATAAGCAGAGAGCTTCCACATCCGCCAATACAGGAGTCAGCGACAGAACCATCGAAATGGTGGCAGAAAGTGACTATGAATTTGTGGTGAAAGCAGCCAAGAAGAATAATTTTGAATTTTTTACGGAATGTGGAGAGGTATATTTCAGAAAAGCAAAAAGTGATACCAGTGTCATTATGACCGTTGGACCCAATACCGGTATGCATAGCTTTGACGTGTCCTATGATCTGACAGGACTGGTTGAGAAAGTCATTGTACGTGGCATGGATGTATCCAAGGCAAAGGTAATCACCTCACAGCAGAAGGTTTCCAATAAGATTTCCAATGGAAATAAGGCAAAGCCCCTTCTGAAGAACAGCCAGAAGGTATACATTGATTCCACCATATCTTCCAAAGAAGAGGCAGAGGACAGGGTCGCTTCTCTGGTGGAAAGTATGTCCTACCGATATGGCACTCTGGAGTGTGAGCTTCTGGGGATACCGG
>JBJENT010000036.1:0-4500 GCA_051880335.1 Lachnospiraceae bacterium | reverse complement strand
GAACGGCAGGAAGCCCAGCGGCTTGCTGATATGGAAGAGGTAAAGCAGTCACTGGAAACGGAGGAAGTTTCGGAAGAAATTGAGGAGGTTCATGAGAAAGTTCATACGGAAGAAAATGTGGAAGATAAGCCGGAAGAAAGCGGGCAGCCATTAAGGGCAGAAGATGTGCAGAACCTGGTATTGGTAAACCGCCAGTATTCCTCTGTGAGCAGGACGACGGAGTATGATTTTACCTGTGAGATACGTGGGGAGCAGGATATCCTGCATTATACGGTGGAATACCACGATGACGGGGAAGGGTTTACCATCCATACGGAAAAAGATGATATCTGGGAGCGGATGTCCGAACCGGAACTGGAACGGCTGGAGATGGTACTGGAACGGGAAGCCCTTTATTTTCAGTATCATGAGGATATTGAAAATGCAGCGAATCTGGAAGAACTCCGGGAAGTCAGCTACAGTATCATGGAAAATGAATCCATCTATTTCCGGCAAATATCGGAACGTGTCTGGAGTGAGTATGGGCAAAGAGAACGGGAATTGTCTGTTGAGATACCGGCAGTTAATTTTCATATTACGGATGACCAGCTGGGCTACGGAACAGCAAAAGAAAAATTCAGAGCCAATGTGATGGCAATCCAGGTTCTGAAAAAATGTGAAAGAGAGAACCGTTATGCATCACCAGAGGAGCAGGAAATTCTGTCAAACTATGTTGGCTGGGGAGGATTGCCGGATGCCTTTGATGAAAGCAAAGCTTCCTGGAGTGAGGAGTATCAGGAACTGAAAGATCTGCTTACCAAAGAAGAATATGCGGCGGCAAGGGAATCCACGTTGAATGCCCATTATACACAGCCTGTTATCATCGAGAGCATGTATCAGGTGCTTCAGAATCTGGGATTTGAAAAGGGAAACATCCTGGAACCGTCCATGGGTGTAGGAAACTTTTTTGGAATGCTTCCGGATAAGTTACAGCAGTCCCGGCTTTATGGAGTGGAACTGGACAGCATCAGCGGCAGGATCGCAAAACTGCTTTATCCGAACGCTGATATCCAGATCAAAGGATTTGAAAAGACCGCTTATCCCAATGATTTTTTTGATGTGGCAATCGGAAATGTCCCTTTTGGTTCCTATAAAGTGAATGACCGCCAGTATGACAAGTATCATTTTATGATCCACGACTATTTCCTTGCAAAGACCATTGACCAGTTACGGCCGGGTGGCGTGGCTGCCCTGATCACAACCAAGGGAACCATGGATAAAGCATCGCCGGAGGTAAGGAAGTATCTTGCAGAGAGGGCAGAGCTTCTCGGTGCGATCCGTCTTCCGAACAATGCTTTTAAGGCGAATGCAGGAACCGAAGTCAGTGCCGACATCCTGTTTTTCCAGAAGAGGGAGAGCATTTCCATGGAAGAGCCGGAATGGGTTGCTCTTGGAGAGGATAAGAATGGGATTACCATAAACCAGTATTTTATTACCCACCCGGAAATGGTACTTGGAACGATGGCAGAGGTATCCGGACCATATGGCATGGAGACTGCCTGCCTTCCGCTGGAAGGGGCAGACCTGGCGGAACAGCTGGAAGATGCCGTGGCAAAAATCCATGGAACGATGGTTCCGGCAGTAACGGCAGAAACAGAACTGGATGAGATCATGGAAAGCATTCCTGCGGATCCGGCTGTCCGGAACTACAGTTTTACCGTGGTGGATGACCAGATCTATTACCGGGTAAATTCCCTGATGAATCCGGTGAAGCTGCCGGCAACCACGGCGGAACGTGTAAAGGGTATGGTAGAGATCCGTGAGGTGGTCCGGGAGTTGATCGCCCTGCAGATGGAGGAAAATGCAACGGATGAGGCGATACAGGAGCTTCAGGTCAAACTGAATCAGGTCTATGATTCCTACACGGAAAAATATGGAGTCATCGGAAGCAATGCAAACAAACGGGCATTCTCCGATGACTCTTCTTATTGTCTGCTTTGTTCGTTGGAGGATCTCAATGAAGATGGTACATTGAAACGGAAAGCGGATATGTTTACCAAGCGGACGATTAAGAAAGCAGTGGCTGTGACCAGTGTGGAAACTGCGGCGGAAGCCCTGACGATTTCCCTGAATGAAAAAGCAAGGGTTGATCTTCCTTATATGGCAGGGCTGACAGGTAAGACGGAAGAGAAAGTTGCAGAAGAACTGACAGGTGTTATTTTCAGGAATCCGGTCAATGGACAGTGGGAGACTGCGGATGAATATTTATCCGGTAATGTCCGGGAGAAGCTGAAAACGGCAAGAATCTTTGCAGAAAACCACCCGGAATTTACCAGCAATGTACATGCCCTTAAGCAGGTGCAGCCGGTAGACCTGGATGCATCAGAGATTGAAGTCCGGATCGGTGCCACATGGATCGCCCCGGAAATATACCGGGATTTTATGGAAGAACTATTTGATACCCCGGGGTATCTGGTTGGAAGGGTAATTGATATCCGGTATTCGGAAGCCAGCGGTGCATGGAATATCAGCGGTAAAAATGCGGACAGTGACCGGAATGTGCTGACCACAGCAACGTATGGCACCAGCCGGATCAATGCCTATAAGATTCTGGAAGAAACCCTGAATTTAAAAGATGTACGGATCTATGACACAAAGATTGATGCAGAGGGAAATGAAATCCGTGTGTTGAATAAAAAAGAAACGATGCTGGCAACCCAGAAACAGGATGCAATCAAGGAAGCATTTAAGGACTGGATCTTCAGGGATCAGGAACGGAGGGAAAAGCTGTGCCGGATTTATAATGAACGCTTCAATTCCATCCGTCCCAGGGAATACGATGGCAGCCATCTGACCTTTCCGGGAATGAATCCGGAAATAGAGCTTCGTCCGCACCAGAAAAATGCCGTTGCCCATCAGCTTTATGGGGATAATGTCCTGCTTGCCCATGTAGTGGGAAGCGGAAAGACCTATGAGATGGTAGCTGCAGCTATGGAGAGCAAACGTCTTGGCATTGCCCAGAAAAGCCTTTTTGTAGTTCCCAACCACCTGACGGAGCAGTGGGGCGCAGAGTTTCTACAGCTTTATCCGGGAGCCAATATCCTTGTGGCAACGAAAAAAGATTTTGAACCGGCAAACCGTAAAAAGTTCTGTGCCAGAATCGCAATGGGCAGCTATGATGCAGTGATCATCGGGCATTCCCAGTTTGAGAGGATCCCCTTATCGGAAGAACGCCAGAAAAAGATCATAGAAGAGCAGATCGAAGAACTGGAAGCAGGAATTCAGCAGGCAAAGCTGGAAAGTGATGGCAGCCGTTTTACGGTAAAACAGTTGGAAAAGACAAAGAAAAGTCTCAGGAGACGTCTGGAAAAGCTGGAGAACAAAGAGAAAAAGGATGATGTGGTAACGTTTGAAGAACTGGGGGTAGACCGTCTGTATGTGGATGAAGCCCATTATTACAAAAATGCGTTCCTTTACACAAAAATGAGGAATGTGGCAGGCATTGCCCAGAATGAAGCCCAGAAATCGGCAGATATGTTCAACAAATGCCAGTATCTGGATGAGATCACCGGCGGGAAAGGCATTACATTCGCAACGGGTACACCGGTCAGCAACAGCATGACGGAACTTTATACCATGCAGCGTTACCTGCAGTATGGCAAACTGAACCGGATGGGGCTGGGACATTTTGATTCCTGGGCATCCACCTTTGGTGAGGTTGTGACCAGTATCGAACTGGCTCCGGAAGGTACCGGATACCGGGCAAAATCCAGATTTGCCAGATTTTACAATATCCCGGAACTGATGAGCATGTTCAAGGAGATTGCTGACATTAAGACGGCAGACCAGCTGGAACTTCCGGTGCCGGAAGCGGAATATGAAACGGTGGTGTTAAAACCATCCGAGCACCAGAAAGAGATCGTGGAAAGCCTTGGAGAACGTGCAGAAGTAATCCGGGACGGCGGTGTGGATTCCTCTGTTGACAATATGCTGAAAGTGACCAATGATGGAAGGAAGCTGGCACTTGATCAGCGTCTTGTGAATCCATTGCTCCCGGATGATGAGGATAGTAAAATCTGTGCCTGTGTGGAAAAGAGCTTTGCTATCTGGAAAGAGACGGCATCAAAACGGTCAGCCCAGCTCATTTTTTGCGACCTCAGCACACCGAAAGGGGATGGGACATTCAATGTTTATGACGATTTAAAAAAGAAACTTATGGCAAAAGGAGTACCGGAAGCAGAGATTGCTTTTATCCATGATGCCAATACGGAAGTGAAGAAAACGGAGCTGTTCAGTAAAGTAAAATCCGGACAGGTTCGTTTTTTACTGGGTTCTACCGCAAAAATGGGTGCCGGTACCAACGTGCAGGACCGTCTGATTGCCCTGCATCATCTGGATGTAGGCTGGAAGCCTTCTGACCTGGAACAAAGGGAAGGGCGTATCATCCGTCAGGGTAATATGAATAAGAAAGTGCATATCTATCGGTATGTGACGGAAGGAACCTTCGACAGTTACATGTGG
>JBJENT010000035.1:0-4526 GCA_051880335.1 Lachnospiraceae bacterium | reverse complement strand
CTCTTGCAGTAACAAGGGCACCAATTTCAACGAAACTGTTTTCATCGAGTAAAGATGCAATTCTTTGACTCGCTTTTGAAGTAGTACTCATATTTGTCCCTCCATTTATAATAAAAAAATAAAAACATATTTATGGGAACCATAGTCCCCCATATTGCATTCTTAGTGAGTATAACATAAAAAAAATGGAAAGCCTAGAAAAAGTTAAAAAAAATTTAAAAAGATTTTGAAACCATATTCATACTGCATATTCCCGTATCACATAAAAAAGATATTGCCGAAACCCTATTTTCTCTACAGAATCTTTAATATATATCTTATCGCGCATAATTTCATATTTTTTCCCGGTGTAGTCAATCAGAACAAAACGCATATCTCCAATGGAATCCCCTGCTTTTACCGGAGCATCC
Source organism: Lachnospiraceae bacterium (assembly GCA_051880335.1). Taxonomy (GTDB): domain Bacteria; phylum Bacillota; class Clostridia; order Lachnospirales; family Lachnospiraceae; genus 1XD8-76. The sequence goes on along the minus strand of JBJENT010000035.1, from coordinate 4,116 downwards.
AACTGCTTTTCATATCTGGTCTGAGCTATAACCTTTTCATCCTCCCTCACAAGAAGCCGGATACTCTTCTGTGCCAGTTCACACCGGGTCTCAACATTCCGTTCTTTAAACGGATTTCCGTCTTCTGCGATCCCCAGATGAATGTTCACCCGTTCCAGATCTGACTTTGGTGAAAATTCCTGATAAGAATAATTCTCAAGCCCATATTCCATCAGTTTCCTGGTATCACTCCACTTATATGTTTTATGATTTGGCCACCCGCATGCCAGCAGTGATACAATAAAAGTCCTGTCATCCCTTTGCAGCGCACCGACATAGCAATATCCTGCATTTCCGGTAAATCCGGTTTTCCCGCTGATTGCACCATCCATCATCTGTAAAAAGGCATTATGGTTGGTACACTGAAAGGACCTGGTTTGTTCCAGGTTGGAAAAGGATTTGCTGCCGGTCTGTGTGATACGAAGAAACTCTTCCTTTTTTGGGGACTGCATCACACAGTACCTCATGATTCTGGCCAGGTCCGTGGCAGTTGTACTATGGATTTTTTCCCCTTCTTCTGTCTGTACCGCTCTGTCCAGACCGTTGGGTGTCACAAAGCAGGTATTCTGGCAGCCGATTTCCTTTGCCTTTTCATTCATCATTACTGCAAAGTGTTCCACATCTCCTGCAATGGCTTCCGCAATGGCAACTGCTGAGTCATTATGGGATTCCAGCATCAGGGAATATAGCAGATCCTCCAGCCTGTAGTTTTCACCACTGCGCATACCCAGATGCACCTTGGGCATGGATGCCGCATAGGAAGAAACCGTAACAGTATCATCCGGTTTCCCATTTTCCAATGCCAGAATACAGGTCATAATCTTGGTTGTGCTTGCCATAGGAAGGATCAGATCCTCTTCTTTCCCATATAATACTCTTCCTGAATCTCCATCCATCAAAACAGCTGCTCTGGCAAACAGATCGATATTTACCTTTTCAGCTGCATTGGTTTCCAGTTCTTTTCCAAGGACAATTTCTGTAACAAGTATAGCTGTAAGCAGACACACGACAAACTTTTTACCGTTTAAAATGCCCCTTTTCCCCTTCACTGCTTTCTGCTTTTGGCGTCTCATCTTCTTTTTCCAATCACGTTCTTTTTTTGCATTTTATGCGACAAAAAAAGGGGCTATGCCTTTTCCTTACCTGCATAGCCCCTTTGCTCTTCTGTGATCTCATTTTGTTTGATCTTATTTCTGCCTATCTTATTCTACTTATTTTATTCTGCTTATCTTATTTCGCTTATCTTATTCTGCTTTCAGTTCCTTCCAGAGATCATTCATATATGCAGTTGTTTCTGCACTGAGATTCTTATATACTTCTGCAGCTTCGGTATCTTCTTCCGGTGGACAGATAGCTTTATTTTCCTTCTGTGCATCATCCATCTTTTCATTTACCTGGTCAATCGGGCTGGAATATCCTACATATTCAAAGTTCTTCCATGCAATATCTTCACGGCAAAGGAAATTTAAGAATTTCATGGCAGATTCTTTGTGTTTACTGTCTGCTGTGATCCCCCAGGAATCCATCCAGACATTGGTGCCTTCCTTCGGAATCGCATAATCCAGATTCTCATTATACTCCATTCCCAGATAACCATCCCCAGAATAAATCACTGTCATGGTGGCATTTCCTGCTACTACTTCATCTCTCGCTTCATCTACCAGATAAGCCTGCACGTCATCCTTCTGTGCAAGAAGAAGCTGCTGTGCTTCATCCAGTTCTGCAGTGTTCTCTGTGTTCATGGAATAGCCCAGATACCTTAATGCTACCATATAAGCGTCACGCATACTGTTCTGCATGATAAATTCTCCGGCATATTCTCCGTTAAACAAAACATCCCAGCTGTCAATTGGTCCATGAACCTTTGTAGTATCATACAAGATACCTACTGTTCCCCAGAAATATGGAACGGTATATTTGTTTTCCGGATCAAAGGATTTGGCAAAATCCCAGTATCTGTCATCAATATACTGTGTATTTTCCATATCCGCCATATTCAGTTCCGCAAATTCACCTTCCTCAATCAGCTTTTCCAGCATGTAGTCAGATGTGCAGAGAAGATCATAATCGATGGACCCGGCTTTATATTTGGTATACAGTTCCTCCGGTGTAGGTGCTTCTTCATAATTTACCTTGATTCCGGTTTCTTCTGTAAACTGATCCAATACATCTGGATCTATATACATCCCGTAATTGAATACCGTGATGGTATCCTCATACTCTTTTTTTCCGCAGCCTGTTGACAGCAGTGCCACTGCCAGGATCAGAACGGAAAGGCATAAACATACTCCTCTTTTTTTCATAACATACTCCTCCTGTTTTTCTTTTCGTTCTCTTTTTCTTTCATGCCTGATATATAGTTTGTTAACAGTAAAATTACAAACACTGTTGCAAAAATCAGTGTAGAAAGGGCATACATTTCCGGTTTGATTCCCTTACGCAGTTCCCCGTAAATCATGGTGGATAAGGTATTTACACCGGCACCTTTTGTAAAATAGGTGATTACAAAATCGTCCATGGACATGGTAAGCGCCATTAAAAAGCCTGATAAAATACCACCGGTAAGCTGTGGCAGAATGATTTTCACAAAGGCATATACACTTCCTGCCCCCAGGTCTCTTGCTGCTTCATAAATACTCACATTCATCTGCTTGATCTTTGGCATAACGCTGAGAATCACATAGGGAATGTTAAAGGTAATATGTGCCAGCAGTACTGTCATAAAACTAAGAGGCATAAATTTTACAAACCACAGCATCAGTGCAATACCTGTCACAATATCTGCATTCAGCATTGGGATATTGGTCATGATCATGGTCAGATTATAATTCCGCTGTCGCATGGCATGAATACCAAGTGCTGCCATGACACCGATAACCGTTGCAATGCCGGCAGAAGAAAAAGCCAGCACAAAGGTGGTTCGCAGTGCTTCCATAATCTGGGTGCTGTCAAACATTTTCTGATACCAGTTCAGGGTAAAACCTCCCCATACAACCCTGGATTTAGAATTATTAAAGGATAACACGACCAGCACAATCATGGGAGCATATAAAAAGAAAATGATCAGCCCCATATAACATCTGGAAATCCAGTCAAGTATCTTTTTTACCATACTGTTGACTCCTTTCCATCCACATCATTTTTCAGGGTAAATGCCATACTGATCATGACAAATACCATCAAGAATACGGAAAGTCCGGAACCCAGATTCCAGTTGGCGCTCTTGGTAAATTCCTGTTCAATAATATTACCTACCAGCTGCAGTTTTCCACCGCCCAATACATCCGATACCACAAAGGATGTCATGGAAGGGACAAAAACCATAACGATACCGCTTAAAAGCCCGGGCATGGACAAAGGAAGTATCACCTTGAAAAACGTGGTAATACTGCCTGCTCCCAGATCCTTTGCTGCCTCAATAATATCTTCATTGATTTCTGCCACTGCATTATAAATAGGCAGAATCATGTATGGCAGGTAATCATATACCACACCGATCATGATCGCGGTGGCTGTATTGGCAATGGCAAGGGGTTGCATCCCCAGCTTTTCCAGAATCAGATTCAGGATTCCATTGGGTGACAGAATCATCTGCCATGCCATAATCCGCAGAATGGAATTCATCCACATGGGCAAAATAATGATAAAAAGTGCCACTCCGCTTTTTCCCATCTTCAGCCTTCTCATTGCCAGAACAAGGGGATAAGACAGAAGGATGCAGATCAGGGTACAGCCTACTGCTATTTCCAGAGAAAAAACCAGTGCTTTAAAATGAATCGGGTCAAATATTGTAAGAATGTTTTCTAACGTAAATCCGCCATCTCCTGTGGTAAATGCATAACGGAAAATCACGATTAATGGAATTACCGTAAATCCAATAATCCACAGAACATAGGGAAAAGATAACCATGTTCTTTTATTCATCTTCTTTTACAACCTCCGCATCAACAGAAAGAGGTTTATGCATAATCTGAATGTTTTCCGGCAGAATGGTGAGACCAACTGTTGCACCAATGGTTGCAGGATTTACACTCTGAATGCTCCATTCGTAATCCTGCACACGAACCTTGATCTCAT